>JAYVSU010000068.1:0-52052 GCA_043775055.1 Polaromonas sp. | reverse complement strand
ACCCAATGTGCGCTTGATGTCTTCTACACTAACATCGCCACCCTTCTCGTAGCGGTTGACAATAAATTCGATCTTGCCTGCTGAATAGCCCAAGGATTTAAAAACAGCAAGAAGCTTGCTTGCGTTGCGAAGGCCTGGTAGACCAGCCTGCAGTACAGGGAAAATACGAGAAGCCCGATCCAGCGCCTTGATGGCCAGTGTGTCCAAGTTGCGGCTCATATCCAGAAGCACAAAGTCATAGCGTGTGATTGCCAAGCTCAGGATGGCATCCATATGTTCAGGCTTGATTTCCATCGCTTGCGACATGTCTTCCGGGGCTGCCAAAATATGGTAGTTGTCCGAAATTTTGACCGTACTGGCGGCCAAAAAAGAAGCATCAAGCCGGCTGATTTCATGCGCTATGTCTGCCAGTGTCGAAGAAGGTTTTCCATCATGCACAAAAGACAGGGCGTCTCCAAATTGCAAATTCAGGTCGATCAACAGCACAGATTTGGCTTCTGCCAGCTGGTAGCCTAGGTTAGTTGCCAAAAATGTAGCGCCACTGCCTCCCTTGCAGGGCATAAAGGCCAGTATCTTGCCTAGACTGTTGCCCTGCACACCTTTCATTTTTGCGGCAATTCGACTGACTGCTGCACTCAAGGCCTCTGCTGACACGGGTGAAGGCAATACCTCCCGCACGCCCACCCGCATGGAGTTGATCAAGAACTCAGGCGTCTGCGTGGCGCACAGCAGGATGACTGCAATTTTGGGGAAGTGTGAGCTGATGTATTCAATCTGCACCAGTTCATTTGGGTCGCAGCACATACCGTCAACCAACATCAGGTTGGGCTGTTCTTGCTCAGCCACTTGCCGCATTTTGCTTTTTCCGCCTTCAACGAGGCTAACCGAATGCGCATGAACTTCAAGCACTCTGCCCATTTCTTGGAGATGAGTCTTGTTGGGTGAGATAACAGCGATTTTCATATCTTCTTTCGAAAAGTTATAAACAAATAGCGTCACTATTCGGGTCTTGCCGCATGATTTCTCTTGGCAGATAGGTTGAGAAAGTAGGCATGAGATCTGCAGCACGATTGCCATAACCAATGGGGGATATCCACTGATAAGTTAGGCCCGTAATGGTTACTGTGACCCCTAAACAGGTTGCTGGTGTACAACCCGCAGGTGCCCAAGCTGTATTGATACTAGTTATCTGCGGTAATAGCGCTTGCATTTTTGCAAGTACAGCAGTCGCGTTGGTTGTGTTATCACAAACCACAGCAAAACGAGCTCCAGCTCGGGTGGCCTCATTTGCTGCATTCCAAGTGAACAGCATGCGGCTAATGTCAGTTATCCCTAGCAGAAAAGTGAGAAAAATAATCATTACCAGAGCGAACTCCACGGTCGTCGCTCCAAATTGTGTCTTGTTCATAAAGAACTCCTCATCGTGGCTGTGATATCGCCGAAGGGAATCTCGCCGTTGGCATTACCGAATGCAAGACCAAACACGCTGCTAAACATAGGTGTAAAGGTATAGCCACTCACTGTTACCTTCACAGTATTTATCACAGGATTTGTACCTGTTATTGACCATGTTGTATTCACTTTGCCGATGGTCAGGTCTAGCGCCAATGGTTTATCCATCCCGTCTATGACAACTTTGCCGTAGACGATCAAGTTTTTTGCTTCGGCAATTGCAGCTAGATTACCGGGTGTCTTCGTCGACAGGTAACGTACACCGTCCCGCGCTGACTTGGTGATTGTGTTGTATTCATACATAGCTCGACCAAAATCCGCAGTAATGAAAATCAGCAGCAAGAGCAAAGGCAGGATCAATGCGAACTCCACCAGTGCCACGCCATTTTGTTTGGTTTTCATGGTTGTCCTTAGCGAACTAAAACTGGCACCAACGGACCGACCGCACCACCTGGCGAACCATTGGTTGTGCAAGGGCTATTTAAAGCGCCAGCGTTGCCTCGAAACTCAAGCTGCACAGTTACAGTAGGCCCGCTTAAGGGCTGCAGCATGAACATGCATGCGTAATCAATGACCTTATTCGCACCATTGATAATTGGTGCCGTAACCAATCTTCTGCTGAAGCCATTCAAGTTGTGCTGTCCTCCTGTGCCTGGTGTAGCAAGCTTCTTGAAACTGTTGGTGTTGAGGCCAGTGATTGTGTCGCCGCCATTGATATTGGTCCCAGTATCATCGTAAGAGGCGAAGGCTACACGTTTGGTCAGATAATTGGCAGCAGTTGCATGTGAACCAACGGCTGGCGCTCCCGAGTAAGCATTTTGTGGCACTGCGTTCTTCCAGTTAGTAGCGGTATAGGCATAGCCGGAATAGTCGGGATGATTAGCACTAGGATCGTAATCCGCATTCTTATAAATGCCAAAGCGGTAATTCCATGGCGTACTTACTGTAGTCTGCGCACCTGGTGTTCCCAATGTGTCGCCTATCCTTGTCCCGCAATAGCCAGGTTGGCCAAGTTCATCTCGTGTTTCATTTGCATTGGTTGAACCATCTAGGTTGTACCAACCCATCTCACCATTCACCGAAGTCCTGTTACCGATCATGTCGACCCACTCGCCAACCTGGAATCCATAGTCTGGCGCAGAGCCTCCGGCCTTGGGGTGGAGTCCGACCGGAATCGGACAAGTGCTTTGGGCACTGGCTCTAGTCGCAACCGCGAGTGCCGCAACACTTTGTGTGTTCGGGTAGGTCGCAGTATTGCCGGAAAAAGTGCCCAAGGCCTTAAGCAGCCACATGTTCACGCCAGCTTGCGTATGCTGACACTGAGCGTATTGGGCATTCGCCGCAACCGTCGTTACTGCGTATCCCGCATCCTTGAAAGTGATGTCCGCGAGGACAATTTGACCTTGGCCACTCCAAGTCGAAGACTGGAAGTTGACGCGGTTTAGATTTCCCGCACTCATGCCTGCACTTTGGGCACGGGTAATTGCACTGGGGGTTTTGTCAAGCTCCTGCGCCGCCGACAAAGCGCAACTGTCCAAGGCCGTTTGCAATTCTGTTTTTGCCACGAAGAGACGACCAAAGTCTATGGCAATACCCATGAATCCGAGCAGGAACAGCAAGGTGAGCGCAACGGTAACAATCACTGCGCCACTCTGGCGATGGCGACTGACAACTTTGTGCATGACAAGGCCTCTTTTGATCTCGGATGGAAGCGGAGACTATGAAGATTCCGCTTTCAAATATTTGATTTAGTGCATGGCGCTGTTGTCACTAAAGGCAAGCAGCTGTAGTCAAACATGTATTGACGCGATCGATAAAATTTTCAAAAGGGTTGTTAGGACCCGCAAGTGCGCCAAGCGCAACCACCAGAGCGATTGACACGACAGCGATGATCAACGCATATTCGACCACTTGAGCGCCATCTTCTTCCTTGGCAAAGGATCGGATGGATGCATTGACTTTGTTAAGAAACCTGTTCATTTGCTTCACCTTATTCAGTTGGTTGTGAATCCTGATAACAGCAGGGCTAGGATGGTGCTGATTTAAAAATTGCCAACAGCTACCGTCGACAAGCGGGTGGATTCACGACCACTAAAGCCGCGAAGCCACCGCCTTCTTCCGGTGCTGCTATGCATTAGGTGCAAGTTGCTGTTGTCAAGCAAGTATTAACACGAGCGATAAAATTCGTGAAAGTTGCACCGGTCGTCAGCGCCCGAAGCGCGACCACCAGAGCGATCGACACAACAGCGATGATCAGCGCGTATTCGACCACTTGAGCGCCGTCTTCTTCTTTTGCAAAAGAACGGACAGATGAATTAACTGTGTTTAGAAATTTGTTCACTTGAATACCCCTTGAATTTAAATTTAAATGAAATAGAAAACTGTTGAACTTATTGATTAATTACCTTCACAGAGTTTCTGTTTAGTTGTTTCCACTCCTTTCATTAAGTTTGGCATTAGCTCAATAATTTCTATTGAACTTCCACCATTGATGATTCGCTAATTGTTATTTGTTTCCTAGAGCACCACCGATATTGATGACGTTGACCGCCGGAGGAGGTGTCTTAAATGTGCTTTGATAAAGAATGATGGACTCTCTGGCTGATTTGCCATCCATACCCACTGCCTGGTCTGGGTTTTTGCCAGCGTCGGGGTTGATCGTCATTTTTAGTTTGGCTTCCCGCACGGCGTTGCCAAACTGCGCATCGTAGTTAGGTGTGACAGATGAGCAGCCCGTTAGGAGGGTGATCAGTGTTGCTATTGCAAGTTTGTTCATGATCTTTCCTTTTATTGATTTTCAAGAGCTGGAGCGAAATCGGTCGGCATTGGCGCGATGGCAACCAATAGCGCCGCATCAGCCATGGCGGGTGTGACCAACGAGATGGCTGCGGGAGGAGTAGGCGTAGGTGCGCTGGGCGCAGGAGCAGGAGCAGGAGCAGGAGCAGGAGCAACAGGCGCCGGTGTAGGCCTAGCTGATGCCGGTACTGCAGGCGCAGCGCCTTCTAGACTGCCGTTGAAATACACCTCAGCGCGACTCGGCACAACATGGTTGTCTGTGGGCAACCTAGGTACCTCAGATAACGGTTTAACCAATCTAGGTGTCACCACAAACAACAGCTCGGTTTGATCGTTCTGAAATTCAGTACTGCGGAACAAGGCCCCCAAGACTGGCACTTCACCGACTGCTGGCAGGCGTTTGATGGTTTCGGTAAAGTTGTTTTTGATCAAGCCTGCAATCACAAAGCTTTGACCGTCGTTGAGTTGTACGGTGGTGTCTGCGCGGCGCACCGTGAGTGAGGGCAGTACGGACGTAACGCCGCCAACCGTCGTGAATGGCGAACCCGTCTGCGACAAATCTGAGACTTCTGATACCATTTTCAGATTGATCCGTGTGCCATCAAGCACAGTGGGTGTGAATTTGACACCAATGCCAAATTCTTTTTCTTCCAGCGTGATGCGCGGGGCACCGTTCGTATTGTCGAGTGACACCGGAATGAAAATCTTGCCTCCAGATAGAAAACTGGCCGCCTGACCACTGATGGCCATGATGTTGGGCTCTGCCAAAACGCGCACCAAACCATCATCTTTCTGGGCATCAATACTGAGGGAGGAGCCGACTCTGAGCGCCTGCAGCAAGCCGCCGCCGCCGCTGAGGAAGCTGGACAGTAAAGAGTAGGTATTTAGGCCGTTATCACTGGCGCGGTTGAGGCCGACTTTTGCGCCCAATTTGTCAAGTAGTTTTTTGCTGACTTCGGCAATTTTGACCTCCAGCATTACCTGCTGAGGTGTCATGATGCGCAACATGTTGACGACTTTTTTACCATCGCCGTAAGCCGTTGCTAGGCTCATGACCTCATCGAGCTTGATGGCGTCGCTGACTTTGCCGGTCAGCACAATGGCGTTGTCTGCAGCGCGGACTTTGATACCGGTTTCTTCAGGCATCAACTCGCTGAGTTTGCCTTGCAGGACGTCTGGGTCAATGGTGACAATGATGTCTTTGACCACACAGCGGCCGTCTGCGCTTTGCAAGACCACATTCATGGAGCCGGGTTTTTTGCCTACAAAGAACAGTTCTGTGGGGCTTAGTAGCGTAATTTCAACATCGGCTACGCCATCACTGTCTCCTTGCGCTGAGGCAGCAAGGGCATTTGCAGGCATTCCTTGCGCATTTTTGTCACCCGCCGTTGTGGGTTTGCCGGCACGGCTGGAGGAATGGCCACCGACAAGCATACGAGTGGCAGGGATCGCAAGCCTGATAACGCGCGACTTGCCAAGTGTGAGATAGGTGGGTGGGTCAACATCTACGCGTTCACATGGCTTAATCAGTGGCGGGTTGCGCGGCGCCTGATTGACTCCAGGTAGTGGCGCTTGTGTGGTCGTCTGGGTTGCAGCTTGAGCTTTAACTACACGTGGATCTGCAGCAGCAACGGTTACGGGGTGCGAAGCAACAGGATTGGCTGGTATACCTTGCCCAATGGATTGGCCTGCAAGGACCAATGTGGCAAGACAAATAGTGGTTTTGTAATTGTTATGCACTTGAACCTACTCCTTATTTTTATTAAAAACAGTTAAGGACTTGAGCACCGTTTTGAACGATCTGTACGCAATCAACGGTTGGCTGCACCACCGGCTTGGCTGCAAATACTCTGGGTTTTAGAGCAACGGCTACTTTCACAGGCTGCGGCAATGGCGCTGCAACCTTTTCCCCAAAGAGCTCGTTCTTGGTCACGCCAGTAGTAGCAACTGTTTTTTTGTCGATTTGGTTACGTAATACCAAAGACAGCGTGCCTACACTGCGGGCTAAATCTAGCTTTTCAGAGTCTTCTAGCGAAAGTTCTAGGGTGACGGCGCTAACGACCTTGGGTTTGGTATCGTCGCGCCCCGACTCTTGCGCCACAGCCAGCACCAGTACATGCTCAAGCACGGTTTTGCTAATTTGTTTGCTTTCTTCGCCCTTGGCTTTTTCTTGCTGGGCATTGACCATGACGTCTACATAGTTGCCAGGGAGCGCGAAGCCGGCTACGCCCACCACGTCGTTAACCCGTACAGTCATGGCCCGTTTACCTTCTGCAATGACAGCAGACAGTCCACCTTGGGTGCCCACGGGTGCTAGCTTGCGCTCGACTATTGCATCGCCCCGTAGTACGCTGACCTTCACAACACGGTCTTGCAAGTCTTTAATGTCCTTAAATGCTCCGGGCGGTACCGACCCACTGGGCCAGTCGGTGGTGGCTAACATGAGTGGCGTTATTTTGCTGCCCAGCTCAATATCTGCTGCTGCAATCACTACTTTATTAGAGGCGATACTGCCCTGCTGCGATACCCAGCCTGCTGCATAAACGGCTGCCCCCAAGCCAAATATTAATGCCAGAACTAACAACCCGATGGCTTTGATATTTTTCATAATAAACCTTAATGAGCCTTAATAAAGGTGGTTAAATGATTTATGCATATCCCAGCTGTTTTGATACTATGTACGTGATGCTTCCTATACTGATGCATATACCGTACGGCAACTTACCTACTGATTGGTTTGACTCAATTTGAACGTCTGGCTTGAACCCACCCATTGCGGAATACACCATCACCTGAGTGATGTTTTTGACGTTGCCCAACATCTGTGTAAAACCCTTGTTAAACACAGCAAATATCACCGCACCTACACCGCCCGCAATGAAAGAAAATATGACCGCATGCCAAGCATCGGTCACACCCAAAAAAGCACCGACCATGGCCATAAGTTTGACGTCGCCAGCGCCCATTATCTTGAGTAGATAGGCGGGCAGCATGCTAAAAAAACCAATAGCGAGGCCGCCCAGCGCCCAAAGAAACCCCTGATCGCGCGAAAAGTGAACGATGGTGTTGTAGCCGAGTGCAAAAACGATGCCGCCTACAGTTAACCAATTGGTAATTTTGAAAGTGCGGTAGTCACTGATCGAAGCAATCACAAGCAAAATAAATAATACTGCTGTGCGTGGCTCTGTGATGAGCATGGTCAAGAGTTCAATTAGAGCGTCGAATTCTTTCATGATGCATTTACTTTATTAGTATTGATAAAGATGTTATTAGCGTAAATAGTGCCATTTAAATAGTTATGTACTCTTGCCAAATGCGAGTATAAAAAGCATACCAACCACCGCAACAAGCGATCCTATTAATATGTATTCAATCGGTGATGCACCAGATTCATCTGTCAAAAAGTTATATAGGGTATGTTGTAGGTAATCGATATGTCGCATATTTTCTCCAAATTTAATATGCCCAAATTTTCTGAATACTGCTTTTCTGATAAATCGAATATAGCCAGATGGAAAAGTTTGACATGGGCTTATCGTCCTTTTTTGACTAGGACAAAGCGCCCCTTTTTTAGGGCGCTTTGTCCTAGTCAAAAGTCTTAAGGAAACTCTGCATAACCCCTGCCGCTGAGAGCTACGTGTAAGCGCTGCAGACGAAAATACCCCCATGCAACAAGCCAGCCTGAACCTGAACCTCAACCCGAGCATCAAGAAAACCTGCAAACAGGAATTCCTGCGGGATATGGAACAAGTCGTACCTTGGGCGGTGCTGGTAGAGCGCAGTGCGCCGTGCTACCCCGAAGGCAAGAATGGACGTCCACCGTTTTCCTTGGAGTGCATGCTGCGGGTGCACTTCATGTAGCAATGCGATCCGGCCATGGAAGAAGCCTTCTTCGACACCCCGCTGTAGCGTGAGTTTGACCAGTTGCAGGAATTTGATCGAGTGCCAGATGAGAGCACCATCCTTCGCTTTAGATACCGGTTGGAAAAAAACAAACTGGCCCAGGCCATCCAAGAGGAAGTCAATGAATTACTGAGCCAGCGCGGCCTCATGCTCAAGGCCGGCACCGTGGTGGATGCCACACTGAAGTTGAACGTCAACTTCATATCGCCAATTCGCCCAGATACCTGATATCCAATACCAGTTTCCACAGACAGGCGCAAATATAGGAGCCCCAAGTAGGCAAGCCCCTTCTTTGCAATCATTCTCAACAACCAGCGAATGTTATATGAGATTCAAAAGCAACTGTAAATAGAGCGAGCGAGCCAGCCAGCCATACGTTCATTTGGATTAGTAAAAGTCAAACCGTGTGATGCCGTTCGAAAACGTGATCTTATCCTTGGTCGTGTGGCAATGCCATGGCTCATCTCGGCCATCTCGCGTCAACATGGTCAGGCTCTGTGGATCACATACAGCAGCACAGGTGTGCCTAGAGGCACGCACTGATGTGTAGTGAATCCACGCCAAAGAATTTGATTCTCTTAGCAACTTCAAAGTTATTTGTCCGCATCCCCTTCTCTCAACTTTCGGTGACTTTAGTCAACTTCTATCAACTTGAGTCGCCAAAAGTTGACTAAATCGGGAAAACCAAGTCGAAGAACACCAAAATTGGGCCAACTCATCCACTTGGGTTCAATATTACGAACAACGTTGTGTTTGCTTTTCTCCTCGCCACATGTGGCGAGGAGGATTTTGGCGCTTCAAAGCTGCTCAGATTGAAACATGCGTTTATAAAAAATACAAACATTGTCATATTTTGTAGCCATGTTGATGTCCTCGATAAAAAGTGGATTTGTGTCGACAAAATCGTAAATACTAAACAGGACTTCAATCAACTGGTTGCCCAAACAGTTATGACTGAGATTATTCAAAGAGTTTTTGTCTTCCAATCAGACTATCAATTGCCTTGATGGCCCGATCTAGCCTTGATGTCCGCTTTTCGACGGGCACGGTATGAACCACGGTTTTTCCGTATACCATGCTGACGTAACGCCCCCGTCCGTCCCCATGCCCTAAAAAATTTGCTGCTAACGATGTTGCTTCTTTTCGGTTACATCCAGCATCCTTAAGCTCAATAATTTTGTCCACGCAGTAGGCATATCGGAGCGAATGTGGGGCATATTTACCCACCAAACCAACTTCTCTTGCTAAACGATGATATTTTTGCATTGCGGATTTAATGCCGCTTTTGCCGCAGACAATTAGGTAGCCGCCATTTGATCGCATGAATCCCAGTGCTTCTCGAATGACCTGTAAAGTTTCTATAACCTTGATTTGAATAATCGCTGTATCCCTTGGACGCCCCCCTTTGGTGCCACTTTTTACTGGAATATCAGTAGGAACTTTTAAACAATCAACCGCTTCAAGGGCAAATTGCTCTAGATCCGCAACGGACATCAATGATTCAAGACCGCGATGACCTAGCAATCGCTGGAGTTTTAGCGCAATTACAAAACCTGGTTCTGGATCGGCCAAGCTTCCAGCTCGTTTAAGTACGATTTGAAAGAATTTGTCTGGTAACGGTAATTTTGTCCCTGATCGGTCTCGCGGTTTTAATCCTACTGTTTTGGCCGTGATACCCAACAAAACTTTTTCGCGTCGCAGAGTTTTCACGGTTTTTTTAATAGCAGAAAGGCGATTGTGTTGTGTGGCGACAGTAATACCTTCGGCTTGAAGTGATGCAAAGTAGCTCTGCAACATTGCTAGGTCAACTTCTTTCATGGAGTTGAACAAATAGCCATGCGCAAAGCACCACTCAATAAAATTTTTACAAATGCGCTCGCGTTGCTCTTTGGTTTTTCGAGCTCCTCCTATGATGTTGCTAGCTACAACGGCGGAATGATTGGCTTCTGTTTTACGACTCATTAAATAAACTCCAAAAAATGATAAGACTAAAAAAGTAATGACGTGTTTAGACACTTGCCGTAAATCCAGGGCACACCTACGGCTTTCGGCGTGCTGATTTTTTCCAATGACAACTGGTTAAAGTTGCCTTGTATCTGAAAGTGAATATTGGGAAGTTTTTATTAGCGTGACCCGGGAAGATTGGGTATGTTGAGGTGGTAAGTCCGCGCAAGCGGGCACATCCTCGGGTCAAGCGTCGGCATCAAAAAATAATCACAAAACGCCGATTTGGCGTAGTTGTCATATTTTTTTCTTGGCTTATTGAAATCTCATAAGTGATTGAATCACAATGATTTTTCGTTCATTTTGAGTATCGAATTTAGTGTGCGTCACTCTTTTTAGCCACTCACTTCGCCGTTCAAGTTAGAAGTGTAGCGTTTTGCGTTAGTTTGCTATTTCTTGAAAATTTCAAAGCAAATTTTATTTATCAACTCATCTGGCGCTTTGTGAGCCCTTTTGTTGCTGTTCGACCTTGTAGATCTACTTTTCTTTGTCTTAAGTATTCATCGTTCCGTTGATAACGGATTTTTGAAAACGATGGGTATACGGACTCTGCGCTGAATCGGTATACCCATCGCCGCCGAAGTGGCGATGAGAAGACTTGCGAAAGTCTCAGCTGCTTGCCTTGGCTTTTTTAGCCAATTTCAGTGCCACCTTTTTTTTCACGGATGCTGACTATTGAGTTCCAATAAGCCAGAATCGTTACTTCTTCAGGTGGTTCTAAATCGTTCATCTTAGCAAACTCATTAGCGGCAAGTCGCAAACAAAAACGTTTGCCTGTTCCACACCATTTTTTTGGTTTAGAGAGACTTCCGTTTTTATGCAACTTGTAACTATTAGAATAACTAATATTTAGAACGAGCAAGAGCTCCGCGCGCGTAACTAAAAATTCCATGCGGAACTCCTATTTTCTTGCGAGGATTGATAGCGCGGCGCTGACGCGCAGGCAGGCTTTTGATAACTGCTGTGAAACAGCATTAATTTGTAAGCGCGGCTTTTTGAATGATTCAAAAAGTCATTTTTTTACGTACACGCATTTTCCGACCGCCCGACGAAAGGCATCAGACTATCAGAGCTGCCGCCCTGTGTACGATCGATTAGGCTAAAAGGATTAGCCGCTTTTAAACAACCAGAGCTTTGACGCTACTTTTTATTTCTACTCTAGGAGCAGACGAATTTTTTAACTAACAATTTCCGTAAAACAACCCGAAAGTTGAGTTTGCCCGTAGGCTTCCGCATATAGCGAATCTTTATTTTACGCTCACCACTCTGCAATTGCAAGATTATTTAAGCGTATTTTTGCATATGTATAAACTTCTCTAACTACAAACGTCTATGGATGCCTATGGACAAAAGTCACGTTGTACTTTGGCGACAATCGATTTTGTCTGCTTGATGAACAGCGACAAGGCCTCAAGTTGCAGAATCTCTGTTTATTAGGGGTAGCATCAGATTGTTTTGGCCAAACCTGCAAATTCGTCCATCCAGATGGCCTAGAGCTTGACCAGCCCAGGAACAGAATCTTCAAATAAGTTTTATAGATATTGAATCACTGACTACGCTGAAATAGATACTACTTCATTCATCGAAATTCTGGCAATATTCTGGCAAGGAAGCAGAATACGATTTATACCAAATATCATCTACTATGGATTAGATAGCAAAAAACCCCGTAAACACAAGGTCTACGGGGTTAAGATTTGGTGGGACCTGCGGGGGTCGAACCCACGACAAACGGATTAAAAGTCCGCTGCTCTACCAACTGAGCTAAGGTCCCAAACTGTGCTACTGCTTATTGTTATTAACTGCAGCATAGCCTCAAATTATAGCGAGTTTTTAACACTCTTTGCAACTGGGCTCACAAAATTTGCTAATTTATATAAAACCCAACCGGCTGCACAATTTCCAAAGGTCGCAGTGACACTCACCACAGAGCCATAACCATGGCAATTCAACGTGCTGTCGATAGAGCCTAAGTCGCATGATGCATCAGGCTGCTTGACGGCTTCGCGGCTAAAGACGCAAGTCACACCCATATTGCGCCCTTCGCGCGCGCCTGCATGCTCTTTACGCAGTCTGTAACGCAACTGAGCGAGCAAAGGGTCATGCGTTGTTTTAGAAAGATCGTCAATATCCACCAAATGTGCCAATCGTTTCCCGCCAGCTGCACCCACAGATATAAAACAGATCTTGCAACGCAATGACCAAGCTGCCAAGGCAACTTTGCTACTGACTTGGTCACAAGCATCTATCACCGCATCCACATTTGATGGCAGCAAGCCCAGCCAATTCTCAGGCGTAACAAAATCTTCTATGCACGTTACCTCACAGGCAGGGTGGATCAGTCTAATGCGATCACGCATAGCCGTCACTTTGGCTTGCCCAAGCGTGACATCCGTGGCTAGGACTTGACGGTTGATGTTGGACTCGGACACATTGTCCAAATCAATGAGCGTTAAACGGTTGACGCCGCTACGCGCTAGGGCCTCAGCAGCCCACGACCCAACACCACCAATACCAATCACGACAACATGTGCATTGCGGATTTGCGTTGCACCCTGCTTTCCGTAAAGTCGCTCTAGACCGCCAAATCGGCGCGCTAAATCAACATCTGGAGCAACGACAACCGACAACATTTGGGAGTTCGAACTTGAAAAATTGCAGTAATATTATTTCAGCTGCGCCAAGCGCTCTTTGCCTGCAATAGCAGCTTCTGATTTTGGATGCGTTTTAATCAACTCATCCAGCGTTTTCTTCGCGCTACGTGTATCTTTGATTTCAATCTGGCAGTTGGCAATGGACAAAAGCGCTTCTGGCGCGCGCAAATGATCTGGCGCTTGCGTGACAACGGCTCTGAAATTGGTCATTGCTTCTTTGTAATCACGCGTTGAGTATTGCGCATTGCCCAGCCAAAAAAGTGCAGAAGGTGAATAACCGCTCTTTGAATAGCGTTGTATAAAATCAAAAAATAACTTTTGCGATTTCACAAAATCACTGGCTCTGAATACTGCAAAGGCCGCGTCAAAATCTCTTTTTTCGTTCGGCTCAGCAACAAACTCACGGCCATCAACTGTCACTGTCATGGGCTCAATCTTGGCAATACGCTGCTCAGTCGTTTGAACCAAATCTTTTTGCTTCATCTGAACATCGGCCAAAGCCCGTAGTAATTGCTCGTTTTCACCACGCAGCTGCGCTAACTCACTCTTTTGTCTTTCGATTTGATTTTGCAACTCCAACATGCTGCGCCGTTGCTGCGCCAAGTCTTCATTTGTCTTTTGCTGTGCCGCATTCGAGCTTGCACTGAGACCAGATATCTGCTGACGCAAATCTAGAATAGCCTTGCGCGCTTCGTCATCATCAAACAAACCCGCGTGCGAACTCACCGATACAAACAAAGCAGCAACACCAACCAATCTTCTGAACATCATGCGATCTCAATCAAATCAAATTAAATTAAATTAGCGGTAGCTGATTTCAGCACGGCGGTTTTTTGCCATGGAATCTTCGTCACCACCCAAGGCTGCTGGTTTTTCCTTGCCAAAGCTCACTGCTTCAATTTGCGCATCGGCCAAACCTGACAATGCCATGGCTCGGCGCACAGCCTCTGCACGTTTTTGACCTAAAGCCAAGTTGTACTCTCTGCCACCAGAGGCATCGGTGTGACCCTCAACAGTGATTTTTTGTGTCTTGCGACTAGCCAAAAACTTGACGTGCGCTTCAATAACGGGGTTGTACTCTGGTTTGACCATGAAACTGTCAAAGTCAAAATACACGATTTTCCCTACGTTGGCGGGCCCACCCGCTGTACCACCCACACTACCTAAATCAACCGAGGTAACAACACCCTTAGATGCCATCGCATCGGTCGCCCCTGATGATTGAGACGTTGAGCCACCTGATTTATCATCCACCGGCGTATCCAGCTTGACGCCAGTTGAACAGCCCGCCAAAGAGGCGGCAAAAATAAAGGCAATTAATATTTTTTTCATGGCACTTTCCGGTTAATTAATTTTAAATTTGTTTTTTAAATTGACTTGTGAATTTACTTCTCAAACGGGCCCCAAGCTGGCTCCCGAATATCGCCACCAACGCCAGCCAGAGTTGCCTTGATACGACCATCTAAAGTCGTCGTCATCAACGCTTCTTTACCTTGTAATTTAGTCGCATACACAATCAACTTACTGTTCGCAGCAAAGCTCGGATGCTCATCCGCAGCCGTATCAGTTAACGCAGTTACGGCGCCTGTAGACAACTCCATCACATGCAACTTAAAAACGCCCCCAATGCGTGAAATATAAGCCAACCACCGGCCATCAGGGCTCAAACTAGGAGAAATGTTGTAACTACCAGAAAACGTGATGCGTTCGCCCGTACCGCCACCAGCGCCC
The DNA here is from genome assembly GCA_043775055.1 of Polaromonas sp. Lineage (GTDB taxonomy): Bacteria > Pseudomonadota > Gammaproteobacteria > Burkholderiales > Burkholderiaceae_C > Aalborgiella. The sequence continues at coordinate 37,512 of JAYVSU010000068.1, read as the reverse complement.
ATGCGGTAGATTTGAGGCGATCCACCACGGTCGCTCACAAAATAAATACTCATACCATCGGCTGAATACCTAGCTTCGGTCTCGATGCCATCACTTCTTGTCAAACGCTTAGGCTCGCCACCATTGGCAGGCAAGGTGTACACCTGTGCATTGCCATCGCGTGTTAGCGTAACTACCAAATTCCGGCCATCTGGTGACCAACTTGGTGCGCTGTTAGAACCTCGAAAGGTCGCTAACAAGCGGCGTTTGCCCGTCAAAACCTCATGCGTCCAAACTTCAGGTTTGCGTGATTCAAAAGATACATAGGTCAATTGCGTGCCGTTGGGCGACCAAGATGGCGAAATAATCGGCTCAGGACTGGCTAAAGCTGATTTGGCATTTTCACCATCCGAGTCCGCAATCCACATGGTATGGCGCGTGCCCGCTTTGGTGATGTAGGCAATACGGGTCGAGAAAATACCTTTTTCACCCGTCAGCTTTTCATAAATATAGTCAGAAATGCGGTGCGCGGCCAAACGTGAATTGGCAGACGTTACGACGTGGCTTTCAGCACCAATATCGGTTGCTTTTACGACATCCCACAAGCGAAAACGCACATCTAAGCGGCCATCTGCCAAACGCGAAACACTGCCAACAGCCATAGCATCCGCGCCTTTTTGTCGGAATGAAGACATATCTGGCCGAGAATTTTCATCCATCCCGACTGCGCCTGCATCTACTGCCCGAAAACGACCACTCCGTGCCAAATCAGCCATCACAATGGCGCTGATTTTTTGAGTGGCTAACTCTTCGCTTTTGAAACTGACAATAGAAATAGGCACTTGCGTTAAACCCACACCAGACACGTCAACTCGGAACTGAGCCTGTGCTGGCAATGCCAAAGCCGCTGCAAAAGCGATAAGACTAGTGAAGGTTATCGAATAAACACGCTTTAAAAATGTGCTGTGAGAAGTGAAATGAGGAGTGATGTTGGGTACGTTCATTGTTTTGAATGATGTGAATCAATGCGATCCAATTTATTTAAGCAGTACAAAGAAAAATATTTCCCAAAAGCCGCTTGCGCTTGCATCGTGCAGACTGCAAAACCCATCGCGCCATCAAGAAATCCCAAGCGAAATATATAGCTGCGCAAAAAAGCGCTTAGCCCTGAAACTGCCGCACGAAACATGCCTACTTTTAGGCCTTGAGTATAGCGTTGCTGTGCCCACGCTTGACTGTATTGATCCAATTTTCGCCAGTAACTTGCAGGGTCGGGATAGCTGTAATGCAAGATTGGAGTCGTCAGCTTTTCAGAGGTTCCCTGACTTTGTATCAATCTTTCATGCACCAAATCGCTGCTAAATTGTGCACTGCCTCGTTTGAAAAGACGCAACACATGGTCTGGCGTCCAGCCGCAGTGATGAATCCATTGCCCACAAAACTGCGTTAAGCGTGGAATTTCAAATGCACTCGTCTTCGCGCTCAGCAGCGCTTGCTGAATTTGCGCCGCCAATGCAGGCGTCACTCGTTCATCAGCATCGATGGAAAACACCCAGTCACACGTCGCCAGTGCCAAAGCACGGTTTTTTTGCTTGCCAAAACCGGGCCAATCCGTCGTTTGCAAGACTTGCGCACCCGCAGAGCTTGCCAAAGCCACTGTGTTGTCTGTGCTACCACTGTCGACCACAATGATTTGATCCGCAAAACCAACACTTTTCAAGCACTCTAAAACATTGCTTGCTTCGTTTTTGGTGATCAAAATGACCGACAAACTCGGCCTGCCAAAAGTAGGTGTTTCTTTAGATGGGTTCAATTTTTCCCCCAAGCTTCTTGGGTTGGAACCCCGCAAACAAAATCCCTAAACCTAAACAGAAAAAATGCCCAGATGCACTGTCATACAAGTAAGAGTTTAAACAGCTACCTACTGCAAACGCCACGATCAAGGTCTGAGCGGCAATCTTTTCCGTCCGCTCTAGGCGCCGCGTTTCCACCAAACAAAAGCCCAACCAAAATACAAATATGGCGGCGCCCACTAAGCCCAGTTGCGAGGCCATTAGTAAATACTCTTGATGCGGGTTACCGCCCGTCGCAGCAATCGGCGGTGTACCTGGCGTCCGAGCTACATACTTTCGATACTCTACTGCCCATGTCCCTACACCTGTTCCTAAAATAGGATGGGCCTTGAAAATATCTATAGTCCCACGCCATAGGTTCAAACGCAAACCCGAAGATGTGTAATTTTCTTCCACTGTTTTGGCTGACTGGGCTGCTTGCGACTCAACCACGACCTCGTGAAATCGCGTTTGCACTTTTGTACTCAGCATAAAAATGCTCGTCGCACCCAATACAAGTATTCCCATCCCTACCCATTTGCGATAACCTTTGAGCTGGGTGATGATAAAAAACATAACCAACACCAACAGCGTTATATAAGTTGTACGCCCTATTTGCCCAAACACCACATAGCTCAGCGTGAGTACCGCAATCAAGGCACCAAGCCCTTTGACAAGCTTGGTCTTAGCCTGAATCAGCCAAGCCAAGCCCAGTGTGATCGCGGGCAGTAAAGTAAAGCCAAGTGTGATGTATGAGTAAACCGACAATGGGTATGCAGGCCAAAAGCTCGTATGCCCCGCGCCAAAAGGCACTGGCAGTGTGCGCTCGAGCGAGAAAAGCATCAGTACCACAGCTGCAGCCAACCAAGACTTCAACGCCCATACGCGCCATTTTTCGTCTGCAAACAAAAACACCATCAGCGGTACCCACATCAATTTGCGGTATTTCCACACGCCCGCCAAACTGGTGCGATAGTCCGTCTGCGCCCACAAAACGCTGAGCAACATCCACGCAAATAGCAACAGCGCACCCATCACGGCTGGATTTTTGAGGTCAGCAGCCCATGTCGTGCCAGCTTTGAAGCCAGTGAAGCACCAGCAAATCAAGCTCAGTGCGATCATGGTATTAACCAGCGGCAGCGAAAGCATGGTCCCCACGAGCGCAGCAACTGCAAAAAAACGCGCTAAAAATAGCGCATTGAACTTGGTGTTTTTGACCGTCAATGGATCAGACGTTGGCGGAGAAACTTTCAAACTTTGCATCTGCCCGATAATACAGGCACTTTTTGGCATATTTCCCAATATTCAGTCTCACTTAGTTACTCACTCGTTACTCCTTTATTACACCCTGCCCCTTGGTCACCTCCACATCCTCTAACAAAAGCCTGCGCCAACGCTTCGCACGCCTCATTCCTTATTTTGGCTACCCCAAAAGTGCTTGGGTGGTGGTTTTCTTGGCTACCGCGCTGGCTGCGTGTACCGAACCGTTGATTCCCGCCGCCCTGCGTCCATTGTTGGACCGAGGCTTCCAAAAAGGCAGCATTCAGCTGTGGATCATCCCCGTCACACTGATTACGCTCTTTGGCGTACGCGGTATTGCGGGTTTTGTGGCCGAAATTGCCGTCACCAAAGTCACCGCCAAGGGCCTCAGCAACATGCGCCAAGCGATGTTTGACAAAATCTTGAACGCCAAATTCACCCTCTTTGCAGACCAAACCTCCAGCGAGCTGGCCAACACCGTGGTCTATGAAGTCCACAACGGCTCCAATCTCTTGGTCAACTCCATCATGGCTTTGGTGCGCGATGCCGTCACCCTCCTCGCCTTGGTCGGCTACTTGCTGTATTTGAACTGGCAACTCACCACCATCGTCGCCATCCTCTTACCCGCCGTCGCTTTCATCATGGCCAAGCTGTCTAAAAAGCTCTATGGCTTGTCCAAATCCAGCCAAAAAGCCACGGACGCCTTGGCCTACGTCGTTGAAGAAAACGTCTTAGCTCACCGCGACATCCGCCTGCATTCCGCCCAAGCCTCGCAAGCCGAGCGCTTTGCCGGTATCAGTGAGAGCCTGCGCCGCTTGTCGATGAAAACCACCGCCGCCTCCGCCGCCATGAAGCCGATGACGCAAATGATGGCCGCCGTCGCGCTCTCAGCCGTTATCACCGTCGCCCTGATGCAAAGCGCAGATGGTGCCACCACGGTGGGCGAGTTCACCGCCTTTGTCACCGCCATGCTGCTCTTGGTCGCGCCCATCAAGCATTTGTCTGAAATTGCCAACCCCATCACCCGTGGCTTGGCGTCGCTGGAGCGCGGTTTTGACCTGCTGGAGCTGGCAGACAGCGAGCAGGCTGGACAGTTCAGCAAAGCCCGCGCCGATGGGCTGATTCAGTTCAAAGACACCTGCGTCAGCTACAACGCAGACGCCGGTTTTGCGGTCGATCACCTCAACCTCACTGTCTCGCATGGTGAAACTGTCGCCTTGGTTGGCGCCTCCGGCTCGGGTAAAACCACCTTGGTCAACCTCTTGCCACGGTTTTTAGAACCCACCGCTGGCAACATCACCCTAGACGGCCACAGCCTCAAAGACTGGGACTTGAGTGCCCTGCGCAACCAGTTCTCCTTGGTCAGCCAGCACGTCGTCATGCTCAACGACAGCATCGCCAACAACGTCGCCTTGGGTCTGCGCGCAGACAAAGTTGACCGCGAGCGTGTCCTGCGCTGCCTAGAAGCCGCAAGATTAGGTTTATTTATCAAAGACTTAGCGCAAGGCATAGACGCCACCGTCGGCCACAACGCCGTGCAACTCTCAGGCGGCCAACGCCAGCGCTTGGCCATTGCCCGCGCCCTGTACAAAGACGCTCCCATCGTCATCTTGGACGAAGCCACCTCCGCCCTAGACGCCGAATCCGAACGCGCCGTTCAAGAAGCCCTGCAAACCCTCATGCACAACCGCACAACCTTGGTCATCGCCCACCGCTTGTCCACGGTAGAGCACGCCAACCGCATCGTCGTCATGGGCGCAGGCAAAATCTTAGAAATCGGCTCCCACGCTGAGCTTTTAGCCGCCAACGGCGCGTATGCACGGTTGTATCGACTTGGTTTGCACACTTCTTAAATACTATATTATTCATAGCAAATTATTGAATAAATACGCCGGCTATAGCCAAAATAACCCCTATTTTCACCCTTTCATCACCATTTCAGTCACCTCCGCATCACCCCGTTAATTCCCGGAACTGGTAAACTGTTTTTTTCTTCAAATTCTGGGAAAAAGACATGTCGACGATTACACATCCATTGCCTGCTCACTATGACCATGTAGGCAGTTTTTTGCGGCCTGAGTACTTGCTTCAAGCGCGGGCTGAGAAAGCCAAGGGCGTTATCACTCCCGCGCAGTTGCGAGTGGTTGAGGACAAAGCCATTACCGAGATTGTTAAGTTCCAGCAAGAAGTGGGCCTCAAATCGATTACGGATGGCGAGTTTCGACGTACTTACTTTCACCTTGACTTTTTAGAGCAACTAGGCGGCGTGAAGGTGGGTGAAGTGACCATTCAAATTGGTGCTGATGGCGTCGAGCACCTGATGCCGCCCGCCATCCACGTGGTCGACAAAGTCACCCACGCCAAGCAAATCCAGCTGGCAGACTTTGAATACCTCAAAAGCCAAGTCGCGGCGGGTTGCACCCCCAAAGTCACCATTCCATCGCCGACGATGCTGCACTTTCGCGGTGGCCGCGCCAGTATCAGTCGCACGGCCTACCCCGAGCTGGACCCTGCTTTTTACGACGACGTGGCCAAAGCCTATGGCGACGAACTGCGCAGCCTGAGCGCCGCCGGCTGCAACTATGTGCAAATGGACGACACCAATTTGGCCTATTTGTGCGACGAAAACATGCGTGAAGCCGCCCGCCAGCGCGGCGACGACCCCAACGAGCTGCCGCACCGCTACGCCGCCTTCATCAACAAAGTCGTCGCCTACAAGCCTGAAGGCATGACCTTGGCCATGCACCTGTGCCGTGGCAACTTCAAAAGCACGCACGCCGCCGCCGGTAATTACGAGCCCGTGGCTGAAGCCTTGCTCAGCGAAATGAACATCGACGCGTACTTCCTAGAATATGACGACGACCGCAGTGGCGACTTCCGCCCTCTGCGCTACCTGCCCAAAGGCAAAACTGCAGTCTTGGGCTTGGTGACCACCAAATTTGGCGCGATGGAGAACAAAGACGCCCTCAAACGCCGCATCGAAGAAGCCGCCAAATACGCCCCGATCGAGCAACTGGCCCTGTCCCCGCAATGCGGCTTCAGCTCCACCGTACACGGCAACAACATCGCCGTAGAAGACCAACGCAACAAACTGCGCTTGGTGATTGAAACGGCGCAAGAAGTTTGGGGTTGATTGACAAGTATTTCATGGCTGCTACCAACACCGTAAAACACCGTGTTGGTAGCACAATGGATCACTTAGCTACATATTTAATAGCAAACTATCGATTAAATACGACGGCTAGAGCAAAATTCACCCTCTAAATCTTGCTTTTTGCGTCAAAGTAGACAGTTTCCTGCTGTTTTGCAATCTCATCCCACCCAAAGTCGTCAGCAAACTGGCGGGCGTTTTGGCTCAGGCGCTCACGTAACTTGCTGTCATACATCAACTTTTCTAACGCAGCGGTCAATTCAGCAACGTCTTTGGGGTTGTCCAAAATGAGCGCGTTTTGACCATGCGTCAGCAGGCCAGAGATACCGCAGTATTTGGCTTGGCTGACGACCACGGGCAGGCCGTACGACAGCGCCTCTAAAACCACCATGGCGAATGTGTCTTCTAGCGTGGGGTGCGCCAGCACATCGGCAGCTTTGTAGACTTGAGAAACATCGGCCACGGCGCCTAGAAACCTCACGCGTGGCTCAAGTCCGAGCTGGTTTGCCAGTTTTTGATAAACCGCCATGTCGACTTGATTTCCCACCGCCACCAGATTCACATGCGCTGGCAAGGCTTTCAGTGCTTGTAAAAGCGTCGGTAAACCCTTTTTTTCGTAGTCGTTCCCCACAAAAGCAATCGTCCAGCCCTGCGCTGGCAGACCAAGGGCTTGCTTGGCTGCGCCTTTGTCGAAGCTGAAATCAACCTTGGCTACACCAGGGGTGATGACGTTGATCACATTGCCGCAATCGGGGTAAGTCGCTTTGAAAATCGCCAGCAAACTGGGCGATGTGAGCACGATGTGGCGATTCAGCTTTGATGCAAAGCGGCCCCGCTCCAAGGCCAGATACGCCAGCAAACGCGGGCTGGTCAGCACGTTGAGCCACGTTGCCGCCCTGCGCCAGCCGGTTTTATCGTTGAATAGATTGTGCTTGATCGGCAACACATGCACCGTTTGCACATCCCCGTGCCACGTGTTTTCATGCGAATGAACGACATCGAAGCCGTTTCGGCCGCCTTTACGAGTTAGCCACCAAGTCGCCGTGGCGTACCACAACTGGTTTAACCAGCGTGACCACTTGAGTGGTGCGCTGACGCGGTGGTAGGTCACGTTTGGGAAATTGTGCGGCACTTTGCCAAAATCTTGCGCAAACACATGTATCTCGTGCCTTGCTGCCAACTGCTCAACCAAGGTCACCGAGTAGCGCTCTGCCCCGCCGCCTTGGGCTGAGAAGATGCGGTTAAAAACGGCTATCTTCAAGGCGTTTTAACCTTTGTTTTTTTATCCTCATAGGCGCTTGCCACTTTGAGCCAGAACGTTGGCAACATCGTTGTACGCGTCACAGGTACTCGCGGCAGTGTTAGCATATTTGTAGCAGCTTGCACACGCCCACGCGCGGTCGTCGTCGCCGTTTGGTACTTTGCTTGCTTGGCCATAACCTCATGGCGTTTGTCAAACTTACCGTAGGGGTAGCAAAAATGGTTGACCGGCTGACCCAGCAGGTTTTGCAGAGCAGGCTTCGAATTGGCAATCTGCTTCCAAGCCGCAAGCTCGCTGATGGCCAGCAAATCGACATGCTCATGCGTATGCGCCCCCACCTCTTGGCCGCCGGCTTGCCATTGCTTCAGTTGCTCGGTGTTCATCAGCGGGGTTTGGGCAATGCCAATCTTTTCATCCCACGCATTGGTTTGCCCCAAGAGACCATCCACCACGTAGCAGGTAGACGTGAAACCGTGCTTTTGCAGCACAGGCAGCGCATGGGTTAAGTTGTTCAAATAGCCATCGTCAAAGGTGATGCCGACGACTTTGCCGGTTTTCTCGCCCTTCAAATACGGCTGTAAGTCCGTCATCGACAAGCCTTGGTAACCCAACATCTTCAACAGCGCCATTTGCCGCGCAAACGCGTTCGGTGAGACGTAAAGCACACGGAACGGCGCACCTTTTGCCGGCGCTTTGGCGATTTGGTGGTACACCAAAATCGGGATGGGTGACGCATTTGCAGTGACATTTGGCTCGTACAGCGTGGGCGGCAAGTCGGACTCATCCACGGCAACACTTATCACAGAATCACGCACCGCATCCATCACAAGAGCACCACGTCATATTGCTCCTGCCCTGCCGAACCTTCACTTTGCAAAGAGATCGGCTTGGCGATGAAATCGCTCAACTCAGCCAGATGCTGGCTTTCTTCGTCCAAAAACAGTTCAATGACTTTGGGCGCAGCGATGATGCGGAACTCACGTGGGTTGAACTGCCGCGCTTCACGCAAAATCTCTCTGAAAATGTCATACGCCACGCTGCGAGCGGTTTTGACGATGCCTTTGCCGGCACACACCGCGCAGGGCTCGCACAGCATGTGCGCCAGCGACTCACGGGTGCGTTTGCGCGTCATTTCCACCAAACCGAGCGCAGAAAACTCGCTGCTAGATGTTTTGACGCGGTCTTTGGCGAGCTGTTTTCTGAACTCACTCAACACCGACACGCGGTGGTCAGCGCGGGTCATGTCGATGAAGTCCACCACCACGATGCCGCCCAAGTTGCGCAAACGCAGTTGCCGTGCAATCGCGCCGGCGGCTTCTAAATTGGTTTTGAAAATCGTCTCGTCAAAATTGCGTGCGCCCACGTAGCCGCCGGTGTTCACGTCCACGGTGGTCAATGCCTCCGTTTGGTCGACGATCATATAGCCACCTGACTTCAAATCAACCCGCGCACCCAGCGCTTTGGCGATTTCGTCGTCGATGTTGAACAAGTCAAAAATCGGCCGCTCACCTTTGTAGTGCTGCAATTTCTCAGCGCTGCTGGGCATGAACTCGCGGCTAAAAGCCATAAGTTTTTCGTACTGCAAAAGCGAATCTAGACGAATCGATACCGTTTGCTCACTCACCATGTCGCGCATGACGCGCTGCAGCAAGTTTAAATCTTGGTGCAGCACCGACTTAGGCGGCTTGCGCATAGAGGCTTCTTTGATTTGCAGCCAAGTTTTGCGCAGATAGCTGATGTCGTCTGCCAACTCAGCATCGCTCGCTTCTTCGGCATTCGTACGCAAGATGTAGCCACCAACTCCGATTTTTGCGGTTGCGTTTGTATCCGCTTCATCTGCTGCCGTCGCCAAATCTTGCAACCGGCTACGCAATTGATTGCGCTGTTGTAGCGGGATTTTTTGCGACACGCCGATGTGTTTGTCTTGCGGCAAAAACACCAGCAAGCGGCCCGAGAGGCTGATTTGCGTCGATAGTCGCGCGCCTTTGGTGCCAATCGGCTCTTTGATGACCTGCACCACCAGCGTTTGGCCCTCAAAAACTTGCTTTTCAATCGGCACCAGTTGCAGCGGGGTCGCGGCGTTAGCATACCCATTGTCTGCGTGGCGCTGGTTGATGCTGCTGACCAAATCTGCCACATGCAAAAATGCGGCACGCTCTAAACCAATGTCGATAAACGCAGATTGCATGCCCGGCAGTACCCGCGCCACTTTGCCCAGATACACATTACCGACCAAACCGCGCTCCAAGCTGCGCTCAATATGCAGCTCCTGCACCGCGCCACTCTCCACCACGGCCACACGGGTTTCTTGGGGTGACCAGTTGATGAGGATTTCTTGCTGCATGGTTTGTCTAAATTGGGTTTGAATTGGCTGAATAACTCAGCGTAATAACTCTGCTTAATAGTCCGCTATTAAAACTCAAATTTCAGTTGCCTCAGTAACTGATGCGTCTCAAACATTGGCAGCCCCATGATGCCTGAGTAGCTACCGCTGATGTGCGCAATGTACGCCGCCGCCGCGCCCTGCACCGCGTAGCTACCGGCCTTGCCCATCGGCTCACCCGTTGCCACGTAGCGGGCGATTTGCGCCTTGCTCAACTTGGCAAATGTCACTTTAGACTCGCTCACCATTTGCAGCCGCTTTTTGCCGCTGGCCACAGACACCGCTGTCAAAACCCGATGCGTTGCACCCGACAACGCCGTCAACATCCGCACCGCGTCGGCTTCATTCTCAGGTTTACCGTAAATCACGCGGCCCTTAGCAACGGTGGTGTCCGCACACAAAATAGGCGCAGCAACCAAGCCACGGCGCAGCATGCGAGCGACGGACGCCTCCAGCTTCAAAGCGGTGACGCGTTTGACGTAGGCCAGTGGCGCTTCATTTGGCAACGCCACTTCAAGCGATTCAGCGTCTTCAGCCGCATCCGCCAGCAGCAATTCATGCGACACACCCAGTTGTTGCAGCAATTGGCTACGGCGTGGGCTTTGGGAGGCTAAGTAGATAAAGGGTTGGGCGTTTTTAGTCACGATTTATAAAAATCACTCACGGTGATAAGGATGATTGGCATTGATCGACCAGGCTCTGTAGAGCTGCTCAACCAACAAAACCCGCGCAAAGGCGTGTGGCAGGGTCAGGTCAGAGAGGCGGATTCGCTCGTGGGCTTGCTGTTTGAATTCGGGGCATAAGCCGTCTGGACCGCCTATGACCAAGGCGACGTCCATCGCCTCTAGCTGCCAGTTTTTGAGTTTGCCTGCCAGTGCCATGGTGGTGAGGTTGGTGCCGCGCTCGTCCAAGGCGACGATGCGTGCGCCTTTGGGAATGGCGACTGCTATGCGCTCGCGCTCGGCGGCGTAGATGGTTTCTAAGGTCTTTGAACCGCGCGGTTCCGTTTTGACGGTTTTAACTTCGACCTTGAGCTCAAACGGAAAGCGTTTGGCATAGTCGTCCCACGCGGTTTGCGCCCAATCGGGCATTTTTTGACCGACGGCGACTACTATAATTTTCATAGCAAACTATATAATAAATACGCCGGTTACAGCCAAAAAATGCCTAAAATAGATGTTTTAATGATTTTTTACAGCCGTTTTCGCCGTCGATTTAGATTAAGAATAGGTTATTTTTTAGCAGCTACTTTTTTAGCAGCAACCTTTTTAGCCGGTGCTGTGAGACCCGATTTCACCGGCGCTTTTTTTGCCACTACTTTTTTGACGGCTGGCGCTGCCTTAGCTGCGGTTGTTTTAGCTGTTTTAACTGCAGCGACTTTCTTGGCGGCAGCCGCTTTGGTCGACTTGATGGCGGCCTCTTTCTTCAACGCAGCTTTGGATGGGAAGGTTTCTGCCACGCCCGTTTTGGCGGCGCTTGAGCGCTTCAAGGTCATCGGCACAGGTTTGCCGGCATCTTTGGCGATTTTGGCTTGAGCAGCCGTCAAGGTTTTAGCACCCGTTGATTTAACGGCTACTTTTTCAGCGCCAAACTTCAAACGAACAGGCGTTTCGCCCCACAGCTCTTCCAAATGGTAGTAGCTGCGAATGGCGGGCTGCATGACGTGCACGACAGCGGCGCCGCAATCCACGATGATCCACTCGCCATTGTCTTCACCCTCAACACGGGGTTTGCCAAAGCCGGCTTGGTTGACGGCATCGCGCACGCTCATGGCCAAAGCGCGGGTTTGGCGGTTGGACGTGCCCGAAGCAATCATCACGCGCTCAAACAAAGCGGTGAGGTTTTCCGTATCAAACACCACAATTTCTTGTGCTTTGACGTTCTCTAACGCGTCCACAATGACGCGTTGGAGTTTTTGGATGTCTTTTTTAGCAGCGGCGTCTGTGGTTGTTTTGGTTGTCATGCGGATGGCGATGTTAAGTAAATGATGAAAAAAGCCGTCGATTTAACGGCGGTTTGGGCTGTTCGTTTGATAAAGGTGATGCTTTTGGATATAGCTCGCCACCGCAATTGGCAACAATGTAGCAATGGATTTACCCTGCGCCACCAAGGCCCGAACGTCTGTGGCGCTCTCGGGCATGATGGGCAACTCGATGTGAATGGCGCGGCAATGAAGGCTGTTCAATGTGGATGTGTAGCTGATTAATCCCGCTTGGGAGCCAGTTAAATCTGCACGTTCGGCTACGCATATTATAGCGAGCTTGGCGATTTCGTCAAAATGACTCCAAGTGGGCAGCGCGGCGGCCTGGTCTGCACCCATCACCAAGTACAGTTGCGCAGCCGGATATTGCGCCTGCAATTCACGCAACGTGTCGAGTGAATAGGTTGGGCCAGCGCGCAAAACTTCGCGTTTATCCACCTCCACCTTCGGGATAGCGCCAAAGGCCAAGTCTGCCATCGCCAAGCGGTCTGCACCTGCCGTCAACTGCTGCGACTTGTGCCACGCAAACCCTGTGGGGATGACATGCAGCACATCCAAACCCAGCTGCTCCACAGCCGCCTGGGCCAAAGCAACATGGGCGTTGTGCGGCGGGTCAAACGCGCCGCCGTACATGCCGATGCTAGTCAAACCCAGTCCCGTCGCGGCAAAAAGTCGGTGTAAAGCGCCGCTTCAGGCGTGCCAGCCACGATGTGGCGTTGGTAAGACCAACTTGCCAGCGGCGGCATGGAGAGCAAAATCGACTCCGTACGGCCACCTGATTGCAGCCCAAAATGCGTACCCCGATCCCAAACCAAGTTGAACTCGACGTACCGGCCACGGCGGTAGAGTTGAAACGCGCGCTCTGCTTCGGCGTAATGCAAGTCTTTACGGCGCTGGACGATGGGCAAGTACGCATCCAAAAAGCTGGAGCCAACAGCTTGCATCATGGCGGCGCTTTGCTCAAAGCCCAATTCTGAAAAATCGTCAAAAAACACGCCGCCAATACCGCGTTGCTCGTTGCGGTGTTTTAAGAAAAAGTACTCGTCACACCAAGTTTTGAAGCGCGGGTATTTGTCGTCGCCAAACGGGGCCAACGCGCTTTTGCAGGTTTGGTGAAAGTGCACCGCGTCTTCGGCAAAGCCATAGTACGGCGTTAAATCCATACCACCGCCAAACCAGTAAACGGGTTCTTTACCAGCAGCAGTTGCAGCCAACATACGCACATTCATGTGCACCGTCGGCACAAACGGGTTGCGTGGGTGGAAGACGAGCGACACGCCCATGGCCTCAAACGGCGCACCCGCCAGCTCGGGGCGGTGCTGCGTGGCAGATGGTGGCAACTTGGGGCCTCGTACGTGCGAGAAGCCGCAACCGGCGCGCTCAAACACCGCACCGTTTTCTAAAATTTGCGTCACGCCATTGCCTTGCAGCATCTCGCCAGCGGGCTTTTCCCAAACGTCAACTACGAAAGCTTCGCCGTATTCTACTTCCTCAATCTTGGCAATCTCGCCGCAAATGCTTTGCTGTAAGCCGAGCAAATAGGTGCGGATGTGGGCTGTGCGAGGGTCGCTGCTGAATGAAGTGGTCATGGCTAAATCAAATTAAAGCGCACGGTAGCCAATGTCTTTGCGGTACTGCGCACCGTCAAAGCTGATGCGTTGCGCCAGCTCATAGGCTTTTTGCTGCGCTGCTTTGACGCTGTCACCCAACGCCGTCACGCACAGCACGCGCCCGCCAGAGGTGACCGTTTGGCCGTCTTTTTGTACCGTTCCTGCATGAAACACCATGGTGTCTTGCTCTTGGTCGAAATCTTTGGCCTTCATCTCAGGTAAGCCGCTGATCACATCGCCCTTACGCGGTGACAGCGGGTAACCATGCGCTGCCATGACGATACCCAGCGCGGCGCGCCTGTCCCATTGCAGCTCGATCTTATCCAGACGTCCGTGGATTCCAGGCTCCGTCGCCGCCCACATCACATCATAAAAGTCAGTTTTCAGCCGCATCATGATGGGCTGCGTCTCGGGGTCGCCCATGCGGCAGTTGAACTCCAGCGTTTTGAGCTGACCTTTTTTGGGGCCTTCGGTTTCAATCATCAAACCCGCGTACAAAAAGCCGGTGAACGGGATGCCATCTTGCTCCATGCCTTTGATGGTCGGCATGATCACCTCGCGCATGGCGCGGGCATGGACATCTGGCGTGACCACCGGTGCGGGAGAATACGCGCCCATGCCGCCGGTGTTGGGGCCTTGGTCGCCATCCAGCAAGCGTTTGTGGTCTTGCGATGTCGCCATCGTTGCGACGTTTTTGCCATCGCACATGACGATGAAGCTGGCCTCCTCGCCCAGCAAAAACTCTTCAATCACGACCCGTGCCCCGCCCTCGTTGTGGGCCACACCCAAGGTGTTGTCCACCAACATGAAGTCGATTGCCTCATGCGCCTCAGCCAAGCTCATCGCCACAACCACGCCTTTGCCAGCGGCTAAGCCGTCGGCTTTGATAACAATCGGCGCGCCTTTTGCGTCTACATACGCATGTGCGGCCGCTACATCTGAGAAAGTCTCGTACTCTGCCGTCGGGATGCCGTGGCGCTTCATGAAGGCTTTGGAGAAGGCTTTGGAGCTTTCCAGCTGCGCTGCAGCCGCTGTAGGGCCAAAAATCCGCAGCCCTTTGGCACGGAACAAGTCCACCACACCTGCAGCCAGCGGTTGCTCTGGTCCAACGACTGTTAATGCTATGTTTTTAGTAGCTACCCATGCAAGCAATTCGCCGGGTTCAGTGATATTGACACTCTCAAAGCGGGTATCCAAAGCGGTCCCACCATTTCCGGGTGCGACATAGACTTTGTGCACTTTGTGCGATTGCGCCAGCTTCCAAGCCAGTGCGTGCTCACGGCCACCGCCGCCGATAACTAAAACATTCACCAACGCATTGGCCATAGGGTTCACAGAAACGTTCATTCAAGCTTTCAATATTCAGAGCAATTGGGGTAAATTCGAGCTAAATTCGCGCTAAATTTACTCAGACAGCGACGCGTTATGAAACACCTCTTGCGTGTCGTCCAAGTCTTCTAGCGCGTCCAAGAGACGTTGCATCTTGGCGCTGTCTTCAGAATTAAGTTCAGCCATGGTGTTGGGCCGCATGGTGATTTCGGCCATCTCAGGCTTAAAGCCAGCCGTTTCAATCGCATTTTTGACTTTTTCGTAATCTGGGAACGATGTCAGCACCTCAATAGCGCCATCGTCATCGGTGATCACATCTTCAGCGCCAGCATCCAGCGCCGCTTCCATCAACTTATCTTCATCCGTACCGGGTGCAAAAATCAGCTGACCACAGTGTTTGAACTGGAACGCCACCGCGCCCTCCGCGCCCATGGTGCCGCCGTAACGGCTGAAGGCGTTGCGCACCTCGGCCACGGTACGAAAGCGGTTGTCCGTCATGCAGTCCACAATAATCGCCGCGCCGCCAATGCCGTAGCCTTCGTAGCGGATTTCGATGTAATTCACGCCCTCTAAGTTGCCCGTGGCTTTATCAACGCCGCGTTTGACGTTTTCAGCCGGCATGTTGGCCGCTTTGGCTTTCTCTATGGCCAGACGCAGGCGCGGATTGGCGCTCATGTCGCCACCGCCCAATCGCGCTGCGACCATGATCTCGCGCATCACCCGCGTCCAGATGCGTTGACGCTTCTCGTCTTGACGCCCCTTGCGGTGCTGAATATTTGCCCATTTGCTGTGTCCGGCCATACTGGTATCTCTTTTTCTCGAATTTCTCTGATTTTTACGTTTAAGCTATGCTTTGATTGTACTTTTCAATATGGCTTTTCTCTTGTTATAGAGGTGTTACATGTCCGAACCCATCTTAATCGCCCAAAATACTACCGCCGGTAACAATATTCAGTGCTTTTTACGCCCCGACAAGGCCAATCGCCACGGTTTGATCACCGGTGCAACCGGTACGGGTAAAACCATCACCCTGCAGACGATGGCAGAGGGCTTCTCAAAACTCGGTGTGCCCGTTTTCATGGCAGACGTCAAAGGCGATTTATCCGGCATCTCGCAAGTGGGCGGATTCAGCGACAAACTCGCCAAAGTCATCCAAGAACGCGGCATCGCCACGCCAGATTTCAAAGCCTTCCCCAGCACGCTGTGGGACGTTTTTGGCGAGCAAGGCCACCCCGTTCGTGCCACGATTAGTGACCTTGGGCCTCTATTGCTCAGCCGCATGCTGAATCTGAACGAAACGCAGGCTGGCGTGCTGCAACTGGTCTTCAAAATCGCGGACGACCAAGGCATGCTGCTGTTGGACATGAAAGACCTGCGCGCCATGTGCCAAGCCATTGGCGACAACGCCAGCGACTACACCACCTCCTACGGCAACATCAGCCCAGCCAGCATAGGCGCGATTCAGCGTGGCCTGCTGCAAACCGAGGCGCAAGGCGGCGATAAGTTCTTTGGCGAGCCCATGCTCAACATCGCCGATTTCATGCAAACGGACGCGAATGGCAAAGGCATCATCAACATCTTGGCGGCCGACAAACTGCTCACCTCCCCCCGCCTGTACGCCACATTTTTGCTGTGGATGCTGAGCGAATTGTTTGAAACTCTACCCGAAGTGGGCGATTTGGATCAGCCCAAGCTGGTGTTTTTCTTCGACGAAGCGCATTTGCTCTTCACCGATGCGCCCAAAGTGCTGTTGGAACGCATCGAACTCGTCGTGCGCCTCGTTCGCTCCAAAGGCGTGGGCGTCTATTTTGTGACGCAAAACCCGCTGGATATTCCTGATTCCGTGCTCGCCCAGCTCGGCAACCGCGTGCAACACGCCCTGCGCGCCTACACCCCGCGCGACCAAGAAGCCGTCAAAGCAACTGCCAGCACCATGCGGCAAAACCCGAAAATCGACATTTTGACCGCCATCACCGAACTGGAAGTCGGTGAAGCCCTGGTCAGCTTTCTAGACGAAAAAGGCCGCCCCAGCGTGACCGAGCGCGTATACGTGCTGCCGCCAGCATCCAAAATCGGCCCCATCACGCAAGAGCAGCGCTTAACTTTGATGGCTAACTCCATCGTCGCTGGTGCTTACGAAAAAACCATTGACCGCGAATCCGCCTTCGAAAAAATCAAAGGCCGCGTCCAAGAGCGTCAAGACGGCGCAAACGACCCCGCCGCTTCAGGCAAATCAACGTTTGAAGCCGCAAAAGATGCCACCGGTGGCCTCATGGGCAGCTTGAATGACGTGCTCTTCGGCAAAACCGGCCCACGCGGTGGTCAACACGATGGCCTAGCCCAAACCATGGCCAAATCCGCCGTGCGTAGCATTGGCAGCTCGGTCGGACGGCAGATTATTCGTGGGGTGTTGGGTGGTATTTTTGGCGGGAAACGCTGATATTTGCTATTTTTTTTATAGCTAATTAAACAACAAATACGCTGTCTACAGACAAAAAATGCCTTAATTTTGTTCATTTCAACAACAAGAGCCACCATGTACCAACTCCACGGTTTCTGCCAATCTGGCAACACGTTCAAAGTCGCTTTTTTGCTGCGGGCGCTGAATCAGCCTTGGGAGCCGGTGTTTGTGGACTTTATGAATGGTGAGACGCGGACGGACGATTGGCGCGAGCAGGCCAATGAGATGGGAGAAGTGCCAGTTTTGGCGTTTGAGGGGCGGCGGATGACGCAGTCTGGCGCGATTTTGAGCTATTTGGCCAAGAAACATGGTGCTTTTGGGGGCACAACCGAGGACGACAAGCTGGAGGTGCTGCGCTGGCTGCTGTTTGATAACCACAAGTTCACCAGCTACCTCGCCACCTACCGCTTCATGAAGGCGTTTAGCCCGACCGCTCCAGAGCCTGCGGTGATGGCGTGGCTGCGGGGCAGGCTGGACAACGCGTTTGGCATCGTCAACAAACACCTCGTTGGCCGCAGCTTCATGGTGGGTGATGGGCCGACGATTGCCGATATATCACTGTGCGGCTATCTGTTTTACCCGCTTGAAGAAAGCGGCTACGAGTTCATCCAGCGCTTTCCCAACATCGGCGCTTGGTTGAGCCGCGTTCAGGCCATTCCGGGCTGGGCAAATCCGTATGACATCCTGCCTGGTCAGCGCATATTGCCGAAGCAGTAGATGTGAATATTACCAGTTTCATGTCCTTTTCACCTCAAAACTCCTAGAGTCGGCATACTTATTCAATAGCTTGCTATCAAGTTTATTTACAAGCAAAGTGTTAACTTTATGTAACAACTTGTGATATAAACTATAATAATAATAGTTATACGTGAAATATTTCACGCTGTAGAAGTTGCAAACTTGTTTGAGGAGTGCTTGTGAACCCTTCATTGCGATCTGCCGCCGTCAGATGAACACTGCCCTTCTTGTCATTGACGTTCAACAAGGTTTTTTTGACCTCGAACCGCAGCCGTTTGAGGCCGACGGTGTCATTGAGCGTATCAACCAGCTCACTGCCCGTGCGCGAATGCTGGGCCAACCAGTCGTTTTGATTCAGCATGAAAGTGCCTCTCTAAACCTCAATTTTGAAAGCAAGCGTTGGCAACTTTCGGAGCGCTTGCACACGCAAGCAACTGATCTTCGTGTTCGCAAAACCATGCCCGACGCTTTTTTACGAACAGATTTGCACAGCTTGCTGCAATCATTAGCAGTAAAGCATCTGGTGGTCTGCGGTTTTGCCAGTGAAATGTGCGTAGACAGCACGGTGCGCAGTGCGGCGGCATTAGGCTACGTCGTCACCCTTGCCAATGATGCGCACACCACCAATGACAATAGTTATGCGACTGCACATAGCATTCGCAAACACCTCAACAACATATTACCCAAATTGGACAACCACGGCTCGCCGATTCAAGCAGTCCCTAGCGAACAAATCACGTTTCAACGCGCCATGCATGTGAATTAGGCTTGGTCAGCGCGTAACCCCATTGCGCTAAGCTATCAAATCAATCAAGCCACATGATTGAGCGACAATAGGGAGATGTTTTTATCCCTACGCTCCCCATTTCCCGCAGCACGGCTAATCACCGTTTTGATTGCGACAACCGCAGAGCTTTTTGCTGCCAACGCCCAAGCAGCACCGTTCACCCCTGCCAACGACAGCGACGTCGTTGAGCGGCTGCCGCTGAGTGCGACTGACCCGTCCGCGCGGCGCTTGCAGTCGCTGCGCAAACAGCTGGAGGCCAAGCCGGACGACGTGGCGCTGCGGATTGAGATTGCGCGGCGCTACTTTGACTTGTCGATGGCGCAGGGCGACCCGCGTTATGTGGGGTATGCATCTGCGGCGCTTACGCCTTTGGACAAAGCTGCTCCTGCAAGCAACGCCGGTCTAACTGCGTCATATTGGCAAATCAAAGGTATGTTGCAGCAATACAGCCACAACTTTGACGGCGCGCTGAGTAGTTTGGACAAAGCGAGTTTGGCCGACCCCAAATCGCCCGATGCCATGGCTTGGCGCGCTGCCATCCACATGGTGCAGGCCAATTACGCCAAGGCGCAGGCTGAATGTGATGCGCTTAAACCATTGACGACGCCTCTGTTCTCAGCCGGTTGCACGCAATACATACGTGCCACCACGGGAGAATTGCAAAGCGCTTTTGACACCTTGAATGCAGCGTTAAAGGCTGAGCCTAACGCTGCCCCAGAGCTGCAATTGTGGGAACTAACCCGCTTGGCCGAGATGGCGAACCGCCTGAAACGCTTTGACGACGCTGAGGCTTACTTTCAACGCGCCTTGAAACTGGGCGTGACGGATCAGTTTTTACTCGGCGCATATGCCGACTTTTTGCTGCAAAAAAAGAAGCCTGAAGCGGTGATTACGCTGCTGGCGGACTGGGAGCGCTCTGACATTTTGCTGCTGCGCTTGGCGCTGGCTGGCAAAGCGACCAACCATAAAAAAGCAGCTGATTGGGCCAGTAGCCTGCGCGACCGCTTTGTTGAAGCTGCCAAGCGCGGCGACCGCCTGCATGAGCAAGAGGCGGCGCGTTTTGAGCTGGACATTGAAAACAACCCGAAAAAAGCACTCGCCTTGGCTGCCAACAACTACAAACTGCAAAAAGAACCGCGTGACGCTGAAGTGCTGCTGCGCACCGCACTAGCTGCCAACGATGCAGCCGCCGCAGAGCCAGCTTTGACGTGGTTTAAGCAAAACAAGTATGAAGATGGACACATAGCCGAGCTTGCGGCGCAATTGACGCTGAAAGGAGGCAAATAATGGCTTCTTTTCACTCAAACAAACTAAACAGCTCAAAAACCATCAATTTTCGCCTTTGGCCGGCGTATTTATTCATTTGTTTGCTATCATTTTTATCAACATCAGCATTCGCCCACAAACCGAGTGACAGTTATTTGACTATGAGCGCCCAAGCGGGTGGCTCCGACGTCACCGTGCGTTGGGACATCGCCCTGCGCGACTTGGACTACGTATTGCAGCTGGACCGCGACAACGACGGCGCATTGACTTGGGGCGAAGTCCGCGCCCGAGCCGACGACATCACCAAGTACGCCACCACCAACTTGGTGCTGTCTCACAAAGACAAACCCTGCGCTTTGACCACCGCCGCCCCCATGCAACTGGACAAACACAGCGACGGCACCTACGCCGTGCTGAGTTTGACGGCGGCTTGCGGCGCTGATAAAAAAGAAGCATTGACAGAGGCTTTGCAGGTCAAATACTCGCTGTTGTTTGATGTTGACCCATCACATCGCGGCTTGGTGCAATGGCTGGCTCCCGGTGAAAAAGAAGCTTTGTCTGTTATTTTGGGCACAGAAACTGCGACTCAAAAATTGCCACTCCAAGCGCCCAGCGCGTGGGAAACCTTCCAGCAATACGTGGTTGAGGGCGCTTTTCACATCTGGATCGGCTATGACCACATCCTCTTTTTGCTGTCGCTGCTGTTGCCAGCGGTACTGATTTTCAGCAAAAAGATGGGTGAAAATGCCAAAAAAGTCACACTTATCCAGCCCGCGCCATCGTTTATTGCCGCGCTCAAGGAGGTACTCAAAGTCGTCACCGCCTTCACCCTCGCCCACTCCATCACCCTGAGTTTGGCCGCGCTGGGCGTGGTCAGCCTGCCGTCGCGCTGGGTGGAGTCTGCTATTGCTGCGTCCATCATCGTGGCGGCCGTGCAAAACATCCGTGGCGTGGTGGACAGCAAGCGCTGGGTCATGGCATTTGGCTTCGGTTTGATCCACGGCTTCGGCTTCGCCTCCGTGCTGGCCGACCTCGGTTTGCCACAAAACGCGCTGATCACCGCCCTGGTCGGCTTCAACATCGGCATCGAAGGCGGCCAGCTCGCCATCGTCGCGGTGTTTTTGCCGCTGGCTTTCTGGCTACGCAAAACCAAGTTCTACCAAGTCAATGTCTTCAAATGGGGCTCTGCTCTGATCGCATTGCTGGCCTTGTACTGGTTTGTGCAGCGGGCGTTTGATTTATAGATTTGGTTTCAAATAAGTTTGAAATAGACTTTAGCCATGCATATTAAAGTTGACGACCTCGCCGGCCCTGAAATCTACGCCCTGCTGCAAGAGCACCTCGCCGGTATGCGTGCACTGTCGCCGCCAGAAAGCGTCCATGCACTCGATTTAGCCGCGCTGCGCCAGCCTGGTATCACGTTTTGGACGGTTTGGGAAAGTTCAGATTTAATGGCTTGTGGCGCTTTGAAAGAGCTAGACGCAACGCACGGCGAGCTGAAATCAATGCGAACCTCCGCCAAACACCTGCGCAAAGGCGTAGCCAAAGCGCTGTTGCAACACATCATCAGCGAGGCCCAAAGCCGTGGCTACACGCGGCTGAGTTTGGAAACTGGTTCTATGGCCGGATTTGAGCCCGCACGCAAGATGTATTCGGATTTTGGTTTTACGGTTTGCCCGCCGTTTGCAGGTTATGCGGTAGATCCATTCAGCGTGTGCATGACACAGGAATTATAGATTTTGCTATATTATCAATAGCATATTAGGCAATAAATACGCCGGCTAGAGTCCAAAATAACCTATAAAACCAACTTCTAACCCCACCCGAGGCTCACCGCGACGCGGTAGGTGATGAACGAGGCCAGATAGGCCAGTCCAAACAGGTAGCTGGCGATGATGGTGGGCATTCTCCAACTGCCGGTTTCGCGTTTGACGGCTGCTAATGTAGACAAACATTGCGGGGCGAATACGTACCAAGCTAAGAGCGACAAGGCAGTGGCTAGGCTCCAGCTTTGGGCAATGAGCGGGCTCAAGGCTTGAGCGGCGTTCTCACCCGTGGCGGACAAGGCGTAGACGGTGCCTAGGGAGCTGATCGCCACCTCACGCGCTGCCAAACCGGGCACCAAGGCGACGCTGATTTGCCAGTTAAAACCAATCGGCGCAAAAACAACGGCCAGCGCTTTGCCCAACATGCCAGCAAAGCTGTACTCAATTGGCAAACCGGTCGCCCCCGCAGGCGCACCAGGGAAGCTGGCCAAGAACCACAGGGCTATCGTCAACACCAAAATCACGCCGCCTACGCGGCTCATAAAAATCCTGACGCGCTGCCACAGGCCAATCAACACATTGCGCAGCGTGGGCCAGTGGTAGCTGGGTAATTCCATCATCAGCGGGTGAAACTGGCGGCCGTCGCTGGTGAAGCGTTTCAGCACCCAGGCCACCGCCATGGCGCCCAAAATACCCGCCACGTAAAGCAAAAACAGCACCACGCCTTGTAGCTCCAAGCCCAACCACACCGCTTTTTTCGGGATAAAAGCCGCAATCAGCAGCGCGTAGACTGGTAAACGGGCTGAGCAGGTCATCAGCGGTGCAATCATGATGGTGACCATGCGGTCACGCTGGTTGGCAATGGTGCGGGTTGCCATGATGCCGGGAATGGCGCAAGCGAAGCTAGACAGCAACGGGATGAACGAGCGCCCCGACAGACCCACCGAGCCCATGATGCGGTCCAACAAAAATGCGGCGCGTGGTAAGTAGCCGGTTTCTTCCAAAATCAAGATAAAGAAAAACAAAATCAAAATCTGCGGCAAAAAGACGACCACGCCGCCAGCGCCCGCGATCACACCGTTGACCAGCAAACTGCGCACCCAGTTGTCAGGCAACGCGGCTGATACGGTTTGACCCAACCAGTCGGTGGCGGCTTTGATGGCGTCCATCGGAATCACCGCGAGGCTGAACATAGCTTGAAAAATCAAAAACAGCAGCACCGCCAAAATAATCGGCCCCAACAGTGGGTGAAGCAAAACGCGATCCAGCCGGTCGCTCATGGCATCGGGCAAGACCGTGTCTAGGCCCAAATGCTGCAACATGGTTTGCACGGTTTCGTGGTCATGCGCGGTCGGTTCATGCTGAGGATCAAATGGGTCAGGCACCAAGGCTGCTGAATTCAAATGCGCAAGTTGGTCTCTGTGCCAATCAATTTGCTCTAGCTTGGCCCGCAAACCAGCGTCGCCCTGCACCTGCACACCTACGGTGTTGACCACTGGCAAACCCAGCTCATGCGACAATTTCTCAGCATCAATCACAATGCCGCGCCGCGCGGCCACATCGGTCATGTTCAGCGCTACCACGCATGGCAAACCGAGGCGTTTGACGGCGAGGACGAGACGCAAATTACGGCGCAGATTGGTGGCATCGACCACGCAAACCACCAAATCGGGCTGCTTTTCGCCCCGCGCACGACCCATCAACACATCGCAGGTCACGCGCTCATCCATCGAGCGCGGGTACAAGCTGTACGCGCCCGGCAAGTCCAAAATCCGCACCTGTTTGCCCGAGCTCAGCTGCAAGCGCCCTTCTTTGCGCTCCACCGTCACGCCAGCGTAATTGGCGACTTTTTGGCGGCTCCCGGTCAACAGGTTAAACAGCGTCGTTTTGCCACAATTCGGGTTACCCACCAAGGCGACCAAGGGGCCGCTTGGGTGCATGTGGATGATGGCTTCCTTCATGCAGCGCTGCTTTGAGCTGGGACGATAGGATGCAGCTTGATCATCTGCGCTTCAGCCTTGCGCAAGGCAAAGGTCGACAACCCCACTCGCACCACCAGCGGGTCGCCACCGGGGAAGCCGCGCGTCAACACCGTCACCTGCTCGTTGGGGGTGAAACCAATTTCCTCGAGCTGGCGCGACATTTCAGCATACGCGGCGGGCGCATCTACCCGCGCGACACGGCGTGTTTGGCGTAATTGGGCTTGATCGAGTGTCATTTGAATAAGTTTGATGGGTTTCATCTCAGTTAAAAGCTGAGATTATCTTACCATGAATAAGAATCGTTCTTATTTGACTTGTATCAAATGGCCTCTGCATTGACGGTGAATTAATGAGTTAAGTGCTAAGTGAATTGCTTGGCAAAGAACACCTTTGGCCCCAAGTATCGACAAAGCCAAACTATTTGATGGCTTAATACGCTTTAGACCGCAGTCAAGCAAAAAAGAAAGAAAAACGCAACATGCAAGAACAACCATCCCAAAACTCATCAGACTTGGAATACGCCGGCTTTTGGATACGCGTAGGCGCGGCTTTGATCGACTCCATCCTGCTGCTGCTCATCATCACGCCCCTGCTCATTAAGTTTTACGGCTGGACGTATTTCAGCGCCAACAGTGACTTCAACTCATACGTCCTCGTCAAAGGCCCCTCAGACTTCGTCATCTCCTACCTCGTCCCCGCCGTGTTATCCATCGCCTTTTGGATGACCAAGCAAGCCACCCCCGGCAAAATGCTGCTTAATCTCAAAATCGTAGACGCCAAAACCGGCAACCCCTTGACCCTGGGCCAATCCATAGGCCGCTACCTAGGCTACTACGTCTCCATCATCCCCTTCTGCCTAGGCCTGATCTGGGTGGGCATAGACAGCAAAAAACAAGGCTGGCACGACAAACTGGCCGGCACGGTCGTCGTCCGCTCGAAAAAGCGCGGGACGGAGGCAGTTCGGTTTGAGTAGATTTAAAGTTTTTGCTATTTAATTTATAGCAAACTATTAAACAAATACGCCGACTAAAGGCATATTTGTTACTTATTTTTTGATTTAAAGATTACTTCTTCATTTCATCCTGTTTTTTCATCATTTCATCCTTCTTCATCATCTCGTCCTTTTTCATCATCTCTTCTTTCTTCATCATTTCGTCTTTTTTCATCATTTCGTCTTTTTTCATGTCGCCACCAGACATGTTGCCGCAGCCAACGAGTACGCCGGCTGAAATGGCTATCAGGGCCAAGGTTTTTACTAAGTTTGAGTTCATCTTCATCTCCGAATAAACATTGAGCACGATTACCCAATATTTAATGGTCGATGAAGGGGGAAAGTTCTTACACAGCCTAATGTGTCCAGTAGTAACTAGCCTAAACTCTCCACATACTCCACCAATTCCGTCAAAACCGCCTTGCCGCGCTCATCGGCTGTGAGCGCTAGGGCGTTGACCTCGGCGTAGAAGCGCTCAAACGAGCGTGCACCGCCCTTCATACCATCTCCTTCCAGCATTCTGGCGGCGCAGTGTTCTTGCCATTGTTCTTGCTGCTCGTCGGTCAAGATGTCAGGGAAGTTACGGGCTTTGTAGCGGAAGACGAGTTCTTCTAGGCGTTCGTCTTCAAAGCCGGTGCGGGCTTCGGCTAGTTTGTCGGGCGACAAGGTGATGAGTTGGTTCAGGCGGCGTCTGTCGTTGTTGCCTATGAAACCGCCATAGAGGTCGGCGTCCACGTCTGGTGCCGCTGCGTTTTCAGCTTCTGGTCGCTTGAAAATCACCGGCCACAGGGCGCTCATGTCGGGCAGTGCTGTGGCTTTTTCGGCGTTTTGCACCTGCGCAGCGATGTCTATGCCCCACTTTTGCGCCATGTCAGCGTTCAGGGTCTTGAGGCTGCTGATGACCATGGGCGATTTGTTGAGGTGGATGGTTTTGATGGGCAGGCGGGTCATGCCGGCAGGTAGCTCGCTGGCTTTGGTGAGCATCCGCAGGCGGACTTCGTCAGGTTTCAAGAGGGCGAGTTCACTGGGGTCATGCGCCAGGTCCCAGGCGATCATTTCGTTTTTATTGGTGGGGTGCATGGCCAACGGGAACATGATGGCGATGCAGCCTTTCTCGGACGGGAACATGCCCGAAATGTGCAGGAATGGGCGCGCGTTTTGCAAGGTCGTCGGCAAACCCAGCTCGGCGGCGACACGGTCCTTTTTGTGCAGACTGAGGCAAAAGTCAAACAGTTTGGGGTTGGTTTTTTTAATCAAACGCGCCAAATCAATCGTCGCCTGAACGTCAGACAGCGCATCATGCGCAGCTTCGTGGGCGAGTCCATTAGCTTTGGTGAGGTCTTCTAGCTTGAAACTGGGTTTTTGAAGGGGCAAAATGCCATTTTTAAGGGTATTTTCGGCTGTAGCCGGCGTATTTATTGCCTGAGCAGCTATATTATTTGTAGTATTTTTAGCATTCCTGGCAGCAATAGAGGCTAATTCTTCGGGTGAAATGTCCTTCAGCGGCCAGTTGATGCCTTCAGGGCGCAAGGCGTAAGCGGTGCGGACCACGTCCATCAAGTCCCAGCGACCGCAGTTGTTTTGCCACTCGCGGGCGTAGGGGTCGCGCAGGTTGCGCCAGAGCATGAAGCGGGTGAACTCATCGTCAAAACGGATGGTGTTGTAGCCCACGCCAATGGTGCCGGGCTCGGCTAGTGCCGCTTCAATCTGCGCCGCAAACTCATGCTCAGGGATACCGCGCTCTAGGCAGGTTTGCGGGGTGATGCCGGTGATCAAGACGGATGCAGGGTCTGGAATGTAGTCTGCCGCTGGCTGGCAATACAGCATGATGGGCTCGCCAATGACGTTCAAATCTGCATCGGTGCGGATGGCGGCGAACTGCGAGGGGCGGTCAACGCGGGGGTTGATGCCGAAGGTTTCGTAGTCGTGCCAGAGGAAGGTGTGAGATATTGAAGTTGAAGCCATGACGAACGATAACTTAAAAATTGGCAAAAAAAATCCGTTCGGGCTGAGCCTGTCGAAGCCTATAAGACTCCTTCGACAAGCTCAGGACGAACGGATGGGTGGGTGCTAGAGCTTAACCTTCTGAAACTTCTTCCGCTTCGGATTTGGTCTTGCCGTCCTTCTTCACCACTTTCGGCAGCGGTGTGATGTCGAGCACCACTTCGCCAGTTTCTACACCCTTATCGTCTGTTTTAAGGGCGATGTCCACCGTCAAGCGGCCACCGTCTACCAAACGGCCAAAGAGCAACTCGTCGGCCAAGGCACGGCGAATCATGTCTTGGATCAGGCGTTGCATCGGGCGCGCACCCATGAGCGGGTCGAAGCCTTTTTTCGCCAAGTATTTGCGCAAGCCATCGGTGAAAGTGACTTCGACTTTCTTCTCGGCCAATTGGGTTTCCAATTGCAGCAAGAACTTGTCTGCCACGCGCAGAATGACGTTTTCATCCAATGCTTTGAAGCTGACGGTCGCATCCAAGCGGTTGCGGAACTCAGGCGTGAACAGGCGCTTGATGTCGGCCATCTCATCCCCAGCTTCGCGCGGGTTGGTGAAGCCGATGGTCGCTTTGTTCATGGTCTCAGCGCCGGCGTTGGTGGTCATGATCAAAATCACGTTGCGGAAATCGGCTTTGCGGCCGTTGTTGTCCGTCAACGTGCCGTGGTCCATGACTTGCAGGAGCACATTGAAAATGTCCGGATGGGCTTTTTCAATCTCATCCAGCAACAGCACGCAATGCGGCTTTTTGGTGATGGCTTCAGTCAACAAACCACCTTGGTCAAAACCAACGTAGCCCGGTGGCGCGCCGATCAAACGACTCACCGCATGGCGCTCCATGTACTCGCTCATGTCAAAGCGGATCAGGTCAATGCCCATGATGTAAGCCAACTGTTTAGCCGCCTCGGTTTTACCGACGCCGGTGGGGCCGCTGAACAAGAAAGAGCCAATCGGCTTATCAACCTTACCCAAGCCTGAGCGTGCCATTTTGACGCTGGAAGCCAGCACGTCCAAAGCTTTGTCTTGACCGAAGACCACGCTCTTCAAGTCGCGCTCTAAGGTTTGCAGTTTGCTGCGGTCGTCGTTAGACACATTGGCAGGCGGAATACGCGCAATTTTGGCGACGATTTCTTCAACTTCGGTTTTACCGATGACTTTTTTACGTTTTGACGCCGGCAAGATGCGTTGAGCCGCACCCGCTTCGTCAATCACGTCAATCGCTTTGTCGGGCAACTGGCGGTCGTTGATGTACTTGGCGCTGAGTTCAGCCGCAGCTTGCAGGGCAGCAACTGCGTATTTCACGCCGTGGTGCTCTTCAAAACGAGATTTCAAGCCTTTGAGAATATCGACAGTTTCAGGCACAGACGGCTCGACGACGTCGATTTTTTGGAAGCGACGTGCCAAGGCGGCGTCTTTCTCAAAAATCGCACGATACTCGGTGAACGTGGTGGCACCAATGCACTTGAGCTGACCCGAGCTGAGCGCAGGTTTCAGCAAATTAGACGCGTCCATGGTGCCGCCAGAGGCTGCACCCGCACCGATGATGGTATGAATTTCGTCGATGAACAAAATGCCGTTGGGCTTGTCTTTGAGTTGTTTGAGTACGCCTTTCAAGCGTTGCTCAAAGTCGCCACGGTATTTGGTCCCCGCCAACAACGCCCCCATGTCGAGCGAATAGACGACGGAATCAGCCAAGATTTCAGGCACGGCTTTTTGCGTGATGCGCCATGCCAAACCCTCGGCAATCGCGGTTTTACCCACGCCAGCCTCGCCCACCAAGAGGGGGTTGTTTTTACGGCGGCGGCACAAGATTTGAATCGTGCGCTCAACTTCATAATCGCGCCCAATCAGCGGGTCGATCTTGCCAGCAGCAGCCAACACGTTGAGGTTTTGGCAGAACTGGTCTAAGGGAGATTGTTTCTCTTGCTTTTCTCCGCCCGCTTCTTCAGATTGCTCCGCAGATTCACCCGATTTGACGGGTTCTGGCGGGTCGCTCTTTTTGATGCCGTGGGCAATGAAGTTGACGACGTCCAAGCGCGTTACGCCTTGCTGGTGGAGATAGTAGACAGCGTGTGAGTCTTTTTCACCAAAAATAGCGACCAAGACATTCGCACCAATGACTTCTTTTTTGCCGCTGCCCGTAGATTGAACGTGCATGATGGCGCGCTGAATCACCCGCTGAAAGCCCAGTGTGGGTTGGGTGTCCACATCGTCCGTACCGGCGACTTGGGGTGTGTTGTCGGCAATGAAGGTGGACAATGATTTGCGCAAATCATCGATATTGGCGGAACACGCGCGCAGCACTTCCGCCCCGCTGGGGTTGTCTAGCAGCGCGAGCAACAAATGCTCCACCGTGATGAATTCATGGCGTTGCTGGCGCGCCTCGACGAAGGCCATGTGCAAACTGACTTCTAACTCTTGGGCAATCATGCTCGTTCCTTTGGCCTGGTTGATAAATTTCTATAACTTGTCTAAATTCTCTGCACTAACTAACTGACTATCCAACTAACACTCAATAACTCTCACTTAACGCTTAATACGGATATGGGGCAGACACAGCCTCATTCAAGTGCCGTGCCGATTTCATCAATCGAGTGGCTCGGCCTGACATTGCAAAGGGTGACCGTGCTCTTTGGCCGCCGTCGCAACTTGCTCAACCTTGCTGCTAGCCACGTCTTTGGAGAAAACGCCGCAGACGCCCTTCCCATCTAAATGGACTTTCAGCATGATTTGGGTCGCCGTTTCACGGTCTTTGTTGAAAAATTCTTGAATGACAAAGACCACAAACTCCATGGGTGTGTAGTCGTCGTTCATCATCACCACCTGGTACATCAGGGGTGGTTTTGTCTTTTGCGGTACGCGATCCAGCACCGTGGTGTCGCCATCGTCGCGTTTAGGCGTCGCAAGACCTGGGCTTGCTGGCATATTGGTTTTTTTAGGGGGTTTAGTTGCCATGAAATCATTGTAGCGAGCTATGAACAGGCCTACAGGGTGGTGGTTAAAAACCACTATTTCAAGCGCAAAAAGTCAGGTATTTATCGCAAATTAACGGCGATCGCGGTGCGAAATTTCAACCACCAGTGCTCTGGCAGCGATTTTTTCGACCAGCGCTTCTGCTTGCGAGCGGTTATTGGCGTCTAAATTAGCATCCCATTCGTCCAGCAAATAGACTACGGACTGAGTGTTTTCGGCAATTTCTTGCAAAGATTTGAGTTGGCGCTCGCCAGACGAGTAGCCGTTTTTGGCGATCATAGGAGCTGCATCATCTCCTTGCTCTTCATCCTCATCCAAAAACTCGGCTTCGGCTTCTAGGTCTTTGGCAGATTCTTTGGCAAACTCAAAAGTCAAACTGTCTGTTGTAGGCCAATAAAAGGCTTGTGCGCCAAGTTGGGTCTTCAAAGCTGCTAACAAGGTCGACTTGCCAGCCCCATTGCTACCGCGCACCAAAATTCGGCCATGACGCTGCTGTTTGACCAACGTTAGCGCTTCTGTCATGGACGCACAAGGAATGGACACACCGCCAGAAGGCAACTGCAGCGTCAGATTCAAACGGTCAAACTTGATGCGCTCATCAAATTCCGCATCTGGCTCTGGGTGCATCGTGTTGCAAGCGCCGCCAATGCGCGTCCACACCGCGAGCAAGTCATTCCAGCCTGTGACCAGGCCATGCACATCGTGTGACAGTTCAATCTGCCGTGGCAGCGTGGCGGCCAAACCTATCAGCAAGCCGGTGTTGCTCACATCCCGCGCTGCAATAACGACGATGTAGCCAAACACCACGCCCAAAGCGATGATGCCGCTGATGGTCGACAAGCCCTCACGCGCCATGATGGCTCGGATTTGCGCATCCAAAGCGTCACGCAAACGCTGCTTGAATCCAGCGTGCCAGAGCCTGAAGTTGTATCGGTTGCCGCTGAAAATATTGTCCCAAGCGTTGTAAGTGTGGGCGGTGAGGCGGTTGGTTTGGCGTTGGTTGTTCAAATACGTTTTAGCAATCGGCTTACGCACCCACCACTGCAGGCCTAAAAGAAAGACGAAAACGGCTGCATAAGCGATTGGCAAGCCAGCGTCAATGGCAAAACCGAGCACTAAAGAGTTAAAAATCAGACCGAAAAAGAGCTTTAAATCAGCCTCTAACTCGTACATGAGTTCAAAGAAGATATGAAATGTCTCGTTGGTCAGAAAAGGTTCGGTTGCTTCGCGGGCTGTTTTATTGCTCAGCAAGTTGGCAAACTTCTTGTTGTCGCGCGCAAAGCGCATCATGTAACGGCCAAAAGCACCAAAGCCGGCGCGCTCGGCAAACACCCAACTCACGGCACCTACAATATAAGCCAGACTTTGTGCGCCCATGATCCAGAGTAAATCGCCAATCAAAAACTCTTCATCGGCTACATCGCGCCCTGCTTTAATGATGAGCCAGGTGGTTGAAGCGGCCAACGCCGCCTCGATGATCAGTAAAAACAGCATCACGTAAAACGGCGGACACATCAAAAACCGAACAAAGTCGAGATTTTTGTAAATACTTCGCTGTTGAATGGCTGGCACAGAAGTTGTCATGAAAGGCTGCGATGAATTTATTTTTAGTGAAAAGATGCCGAAAATTGCGTCATTCAGTAAGTTTCATGCAATAAAACTCGAATTTTCATTGCTTAGCAGCCAAACCCGACTGTTTTTAGTCCTCTTTCATTCTAGTCTGAAATTTTTGTGATTTATTTGTCAACCGTTTGCAAACACGCTTCGTTACGGATACACCTACCGAATATTGGCAGGAATTTTAAATAACGTTATTTAAGGAAATCAAAAAATGAACAAATTACTCGCCGCTTTGGTTGCTGGTCTTTTCGCTGCTGGCGCTTTCGCCGCTTCTCACGCTGCTGCTCCAGCTGCTGCTGCTAAGCCAGCTGCTGCTGCTGCTGCCGCTCCAGCTGCTGCACCAGCCGCCGCTGCTGCTCCTGCTGCAAAAGCTGCTGCTCCTGCTGCTGAAATGAAAAAAGAAGAAGCTAAGCCAGCTGCCGCTGCTGCTCCAGCAAAGAAAATGAAAAAAGCAAAGAAAGCTAAAAAAGCTTCTAAAGCTAAAGCCGCAGCAGCTCCAGCAGCTGACATGGCTAAGCCAGCAGCTAAGTAATTAGTACTTTGTAGTTTGACCTCGGTCATGCTACGATGTTGGTCGCAGTAGGGGAAATCTTTTTCTACTGCATTTTTTATAATTTTTACTCGAAAGACTATCATGGCTAAAAAAGCAAAAAAATCTAAAAAAGCAAAACCAGCTCCAGCAGCTAAATAAATTTTTCGACTTCGGTCGAGGAATTATGCTTTTAATGCCCGCCCTGTGCGGGCATTATTTTTTTCAGCGTTACTTTATAAACACGCACTTAAAATGAGGCTTATGAAACACTTTTTCACCTCGATTTTTTTCATCGCTTCAGTGGGACTGAACACGGTTTCTGCGCAAGAAGGCCCGCAACTCAACCTACAGCGCGTCAAGATTTCTGCGGGTATGCACCAAATTGATACACAACTGGCGCTGGAACCTGAGCAACGGCAGATCGGGTTGATGAATCGCCCATCTATGCCCGCCCATGAAGGCATGTTGTTTGTGTTTGATGATGCTGGTGTGCAGTGTTTTTGGATGAAAAACACCCTGCTGCCGCTGACAGCTGCTTTTGTGGCGGATGATGGCACCATCATCAACCTGGAAGACATGAAACCACAGACCGTGGCGTCACATTGCTCCAAAAAACCAGTGCGCTTCGTGCTGGAAATGAATCAAGGCTGGTTTGCCAAACGCGGCATCAAAGCCGGCTTCAAACTTTCTGGCGTTCCATTTAAGCAACAGTAATATGAAAAAAAGCCGCAAAAAACAAGTTTCTGCAGCTTTTTGTAATTCACCTCAAAGTCAGATGGAACTTTCTCCGTTTGACCTCAAAAGAGTGCTTTCAGCACCCTCCATGTTGCGATTTCAATTCTGAAATTTAAGCGAAGTTAGCTTGAGCAAAATCCCAGTTCACCAAGTTGCTTAAAAAAGTCTCAACATACTTTGGACGCATGTTGCGGTAGTCGATGTAATAGGCATGCTCCCACACGTCCACGGTCATCAACGCTTTGTCGGCTGTGGTCAACGGTGTACCCGCTGCGCCAGTGTTAACAATATCAACCGTACCGTCTGGCTTTTTGACCAACCATGTCCAGCCTGAACCAAAGTTACCGACAGCAGACTTCACAAACGCTTCTTTGAAAGCAGCGTATGAGCCAAACTTGGCGTTGATGGCTGCGGCCAAAGCACCGGTTGGCTCGCCGCCGCCCGCTGGCTTCATACAGCTCCAGAAGAAGGTGTGGTTCCAGATTTGCGCAGAGTTGTTGTAGATACCACCGCTGGATTTTTTGATGATCTCTTCCAAGGTCATGCTCTCAAACTCTGTCCCTTTTTGCAGGTTGTTGAGGTTCACCACATACGCGTTATGGTGCTTACCGTGGTGAAACTCCAAAGTTTCCTTTGAATAGTTTGGCGCCAAAGCGTCAATCGCGTAAGGCAGGGCTGGCAGGGTATGTTCCATGGTGTTTCCTTGTTAAAAATGGGGGAATGAAATTGGGTTACTCTGATTTTAGAACAAAGAGTCCGTTGTTGTAGCTGCTGGCTTAGATACCATGACATCCAACTGTCCTTTGGCCAAAGTCGCGTGCAGCTGCTGTCCGGGCTTGGTTTTGGCGGCATCCGTCACGGTCAGACCTCTGGCATCGGTCAACCAAGCATAGCCGCGTTGCAAAACGAGGGACGGATCGAGCAGCGCCAAGCCACGCTCGGCCCGCTGCAAACGCTCGTCCGCACGGTGAAAGGCTTGTTTGATTTGACTTGGAAAATTGGCTTGCAAAGTCCCCACATGCTGCTCACGCCGCGCCACTTGGCTGGTCACGGCATAACGCAAGCGCTGGCCATGACTTTGCAAAGTTTGCCGCTGCCGCGCCAGCCACATGGAAGGCCGACCCAGCCGTTGCGCACTGCGGTCTAAGCTTTGGTTTTGGGTATCTACATAGCGCAGCGCCGCATCCTGCAAGCGCCCTTGCAGCAAGTCGACCGCACCCAGCCAAGCGTCACGTGGCTGGCAGACCAGCTCGGCAGCAGCGGTGGGCGTGGGGGCGCGCAGGTCGGCGACAAAGTCGGCGATGGTGAAATCGGTCTCATGCCCCACGCCGCTGATGATGGGCACCGGGCTTTCGGCCATGGTTCGCGCCAAGGCTTCGTCGTTGAAAGCCCATAAATCTTCCATCGACCCGCCACCACGTACCAGCAAGATGACATCAATAGCTACAAAGTCACTTGCTACATTATTAATAGCAGTTTTTAAGGCATTTTTTGGCTCTAGCCGGCGTATTTCCTCATTCTTTTGATATAGATTTAATAGCGCTTTTATCAACTCTTGCGGTGCACCTGCGCCCTGCACGGCAGCCTTAGAAATCACCACCGGGATGTGCGGCACGCGGCGTTGCAGTGCTGTCACAACATCATGCAAAGCGGCAGCGCCCAGCGAGGTGACAATGCCAATGCCGCGCGGCATCAACGGCAACGGCTTTTTACGCTCTGTGGCAAACAAACCCTCCGCCTCCAGCTTGGCTTTGAGTCGCAAAAACTGCTCAAACAGCGCCCC
Organism: Polaromonas sp.; assembly: GCA_043775055.1. Classification (GTDB taxonomy): domain Bacteria; phylum Pseudomonadota; class Gammaproteobacteria; order Burkholderiales; family Burkholderiaceae_C; genus Aalborgiella. The sequence goes on along the minus strand of JAYVSU010000068.1, from coordinate 3,096 downwards.
CTGCCCCGCTTGGCTGATGCTCTCCACAATCAACTGCAAGTCGCCGCGCGGGGTGTAGACGTCGATGCGGCCGCGCACGTCGACCAAATCGCCATCACGCGGTGAAAAATCAGCCAAGCTAGCGGCACGCTTGAACATGGCGCAGCGGATTTGCCCGGTGCTGTCTTTGAGTGAAAAGTAACAATGCCCAGATGACGCGCGGGAGAAACCTGAAATCTCGCCCTGCACCGCCACGGGGTTAAAACGTGCATCCAGGGTGTCGGCAATGGCACGGCACAATGCGCCAACTTGCCAGATGCGTGGCCCAGCTGTTGCAGCTGGCGCACCCATTGGGTTGGCTGCTCGCGAATTTGTTGAGAACGGTTCAGTCATAGGCTTATATTAGCGCAATTTGAGGGGTCAAAAAAGAGGAGCAAGTGCGTTTGATGCTGCCTTGTAAGCTATTGATTTATATTAATATTTTTGAGTTTTTGGCTAAATTTTAAGTGCTTAAATTTTCATCACGCTAGTGCAGCCTAGTGTTTATGCGGCTTAGGCGCGAATTGCCCATAGTTTTCCACAACACTGTCCACAGTTATTGTGGGGTCAGTTTTGTTTTTAAATTTTGAGTGCTTAATTTTTCATCATCCTAGTCAAGCGCAGTGTCTATGCGGCTTACAGGAGAATTGCCTAATGTTTTACACAACACTGTCCACAGTTATTGTGGGGTCGTTGCAAGTTATAACAAAAAGCTAAGCGATAATGACCGCCAACTCATTCGTTCATCGTCAACCTCACGGAGATACCCCCCTTGCTGTCCATCATCCAAGCCGCCGGCTGGCCTATTTGGCCTTTGATTGCATGCTCCATCGTCGCTCTGGCTTTGATTATTGAACGCTTCTTCAGCCTCAAAACCAGCAAAATTGCGCCGCCACAGTTGTTAGACGAAGCGCTGACTGTGGCCCGCAACAGCATCCCGACGCCTGACGTGGTCAAACAACTCGAGCAAAGCTCTGAGCTGGGTGCTGTACTGGCCAGCGGCCTGCGCGCTTTGAACATCAACCCGCGCTGCTCCGAGCTTGATTTGCGAGCCAGCATGGAAGAAACCGGCCGTATGGTGGCGCACCGTTTAGAAAAGTATTTGACGGCGTTGGCAACCATTGCCTCGGCAGCGCCTTTGCTCGGCCTTTTGGGCACGGTCATTGGCATGATTGAGATTTTCGGCTCGCAAGGCGCATCCTCTGGCGGTGCCAACCCAGCGCAGTTGGCGCAAGGCATCTCCATGGCGCTGTACAACACGGCGTTTGGCTTGATTGTGGCGATTCCATCGTTGATTTTCTGGCGCTATTTCAGAGCGCGGGTTGATGCTTATTTGTTGACCTTGGAGTTGTCCTCTGAGCGCTTGGCGCGCCACTTGGTCAGCCTGTCGCAACGTTAAATCGCCACAAATCAATCACCATGGACTTTCGCAGCCGCTCCCACCGCAGTGCCAATACTGAGCCAGAAATCAACCTGATTCCGTTCATCGACGTGCTCTTGGTGGTGTTGATTTTTCTCATGCTGTCAACCACTTACAGCAAGTTCACTGAACTGCAATTGAAGCTGCCCACGGCAGACACGCAAGCCGCCAAAGACCGCCCGAACGAGATCATCGTCAGCGTCAGCAGTGCGGGCGGCTACGCTATCAACAAAAAACCGGTCGAGCAACGCGGCGTTATCGGCTTGTCTAACGCGCTGACAGACGCCAGCAAAGCCTTGAACGTGACCGCCGGTAAAGAGCCCGTCATCATCATCAGCGCCGATGCGCAGGCGACCCACCAAGCGGTCATCAGCGTGATGGAAGCAGCGCGACAATCTGGCTTGAACCAGATCACCTTTGCCACCCAAAAGTCGGCCGCTGGGGCCAACTGAACGGGGTTCTGCATCCCTGTGCAGATGATGGCCAACAATCTAGAGCAAACCTTGCAAGCCGCTTGGACGCAACGCGGCACCTTGGCTTGCGTACTGTGGCCGCTGTCTTTGGTTTATGGAGCTGCAAGCGGCTTGCACCGACAGCTTTACCGCTGGGGCCTTCTTAAAACCGAGGCTTTACCCGTTCCCGTCGTCGTCGTAGGCAATATCGTTGCAGGCGGTGGCGGCAAAACACCTACTGTGATGGCCTTGGTGCAACATATGCAGGCGCAGGGTTTGCGACCTGGCATCATCTCGCGCGGTTATGGTCGCTTAGGTACAAACTGCCAAGAGGTGAAACCTGACAGCCTCGCTGACTTGGTGGGTGATGAGCCCGCTTTGATGCGCCGCAACTGCCAAGTACCGGTTTTTGTTGCGGCCAAACGGTTCGACGCTGCCAGTGCCCTGCTGGCCGCCTACCCCGGTGTGAACGTGATCGTGAGCGACGACGGTTTGCAGCACCACGCGCTGCGCCATGACCTGAGCGTGATCGTGTTTGACGACCGTGGCCTCGGCAATGGCTGGCTTTTACCAGCGGGGCCATTGCGTCAATCAGTGAGCAGCGCTCAAACTGACTCAAACATCGTGCTCCATACTGGGCAAGCGCCCAAGCTGCTTAAAAATGTGGCAGCACCCCAATTCACAGCGCACCGCGCCTTGGCAGATGATGTCGTGCAAGTTGACGGTAGCCGTGTGCCGCTGAGCAGTTTGCAGGGCAGCTTGTCTGAAAAACCCTTGTTGGCCTTGGCCGGCATCGCCAAACCCGAAGCTTTTTTCAGCATGCTGCAACAAAGCGGGTTGACGACGTTTGAAACACTGGCACTTCCAGATCACTATAATTTTAATAGCGAACTATTGAATAAATACGCCGGCTATAGCCTTATTTGCACTGAAAAAGACGCTATCAAGCTGTGGCCAATCCGTCCAGACGCATGGTCTGCGCCGCTGGTGTTTGAGCCTGAGGCAGCGTTTTTTGCAGCTTTTGATGCAGCACTCGCACCTTTTTTACTGACTTCCTCGTAAACAAAAAGTTATCATCACGCCATGGACACCAAACTACTTGAACTGCTGGTCTGCCCCGTGACCAAGGGCCCATTGACCAATGACCGCGAGCGCCAAGAGCTCGTCTCCAAAAGCGCCCGCTTGGCCTACGCCGTGCGCGATGGC
>JAYVSU010000067.1:0-12102 GCA_043775055.1 Polaromonas sp. | reverse complement strand
CATGCCCAAACTCAGGTATTTGAGCGGATCCAGCCCTGTGCCCCGGCTTTTGCTCATTTTTTCGCCGTTGTTTATGGTCAAAAAACCATGTACAAAGATGTTGTCTGGCGTTTTGCGGCCGCTGAAATGCAGCATCGCTGGCCAAAACAAGGTATGGAAGGTGACGATGTCTTTGCCGATGAAGTGGTACTGTTCTAAAGCCGGATTCGCCATGTAAGCGTCAAAATCAGCATCGGTTTTGACCTCACCGCGCTTTTGCAGCAAGTCTTTGAGCGAAGCCAAGTAGCCGACGGGCGCATCAAGCCAAACATAGAAGTATTTGCCCGGAGCGTCAGGAATTTCGATGCCAAAGTAAGGCGCATCGCGGGAAATGTCCCAATCACCCAGGCCTTCCGAGGTGCTGCCGTCTGCGTTGGTGCGGACAGAAAACCACTCTTTGACCTTGTTGGCAACCTCTGGCTGAAGCTTCCCATCTTGTGTCCATTTTTCTAGGAACTCGACGCAGCGCGGGTCAGAGAGTTTGAAAAAGAAGTGTTCGGAGTTCTTCAGTTCTGGCTTTGCACCCGACAGTGTGGAATACGGGTTGATCAAATCTGTAGGTGCATAGACCGCGCCGCAGTTTTCGCAATTGTCGCCATACTGGTCTTTGCTGTGGCATTTGGGGCACTCGCCTTTGATGTAGCGGTCTGGCAAAAACATGTTTTTCTCAGGGTCGAAAAACTGCTCAATCGTTTTGGTTTCTATCAATGAACCATCAGCCCTGTCGCGCAGATCACTGTAGATTTGGCGTGCTAAAGCGTGGTTTTCAGGCGAATCAGTGCTGGACCAATTGTCAAAATTGATGTGGAAACCGTCTAGATAAGGTTTGCGACCGGCTGCAATATCCGCCACAAACTGTTGCGGCGTTTTGCCTGCTTTCTCTGCCGCAATCATGATGGGTGCGCCGTGGGTGTCGTCCGCACCTACAAAGTTAACCAAATTGCCCCGCATACGCTGATACCGCACCCAAATATCAGCCTGGATGTACTCCATGATGTGGCCGATGTGGAAATTGCCATTGGCGTACGGCAGCGCAGTGGTGACGAAAAGTTGGCGTGGGGCAGACATAACAGTAGAAGGATTCATTTTTTGACTCATCAGCTATTTTATGAGTTGTCGATACACTAAAGCGTATCAACGTCCAGTCTAAACATTAAATACCCAACTTTGCCATGAACCTTCTCGCCTCACTGCGCTATTTGGTTGCTTTAGATGAGCACAAGCATTTTGGGCGCGCAGCGCTGGCGTGTCACATCACGCAACCCGCTCTGTCGAATGCCTTGCGTGCCTTGGAGCAGGAATTTGGCACGACCATTATCAACCGTGGGCGCGTGTTTGTGGGACTCACGCCCGAGGGCGAGCGCGTGTTGGCCAGTGCGCAGCGCATGCTCAGTGAGCGCGACATGTTGCAACAGGATTTGAGCAGTGTTGCAGGGCACCCAACGGGCAAACTTATCATAGGCGCAGTGCCCACCGCAGTGCCAATTGCGGGGCGTTTTGCCGCGATGTTGCAGGCGCAACACCCAGGCATCACGCCCAGCGTCTTGTCCATGACGTCTGATGAAATTGAAAATGGCTTAGAAAAGCTGTCGCTCGACTTGGGGCTGGGCTATACCGACCGACTGCAAACGCAGAAGCTGCGCCTACGCAGTTTAGCGCAATACACTGAGCATTATTTTTTAGTCCGCAAAGTCACCTCCATTGACCAGACTGACTCAGCAGCACCGCTTAACAACCGTGTCCGCTTAAATTTGGGCAACAAAATTTCTTGGCTAGAAGCTTCCAAATTACCGTTGTGCCTGTTAACGCCCGATATGCACAACCGCACGATTGTGGACACCGCTTTCTTAAAAGCGGGTGTTGTGGTTAAACCCATCATTGAAACCAACTCGATTTTGACACTGGCTTTGTCAGTGGTGGCAGGCGAGGTATGCAGCATTTTGCCTGGTGCGCTGGTGGATGCCGTGCGGGGCTACACCGAGTTAGAAGCCTTGCCTTTGTACGGGCCTGAGGTGCTGACGCCCATCGGTTTCATCATGCCGCAAAGCATGCGCACCTCGCGCACCCAAGAAGCAGCTGCCATGCTGGCGCAAGATGCCGCCTGGCTTAGACATGCAGCGGCACACAGCGGCTTGCTGTCGGCTTAGATTTAGACAAACGGCCTCAGGGCTCCACTGCAAACTCTTCAAATAATTGGTGCAATGCATCATTTATTTTTTGAATGAGTGCATGTTTCGATTCAATTTGACTGATGATACAGACGCCGACGACACTGTGTCGGCTTGTGACATTTTGCAAATTTAATTACAACTAGGAGACATGTATGTCTGGATTTTTAGACAAGGAACGCATCATTGCAGGTCCGGGGTTTAACCGCTGGCTGGTACCGCCTGCTGCTTTGGCAATTCATCTGTGTATTGGTATGGCGTATGGTTTTTCGGTGTTTTGGTTACCGCTTTCTAAAGCATTAGGCATCAAAGACGCCATCAAATGCGGGCCAGAAGTTGGCTTTTTTGCGCAGCTATTTACCACCACCTGTGATTGGCAAATCTCCACCTTAGGCTGGATGTACACCTTGTTCTTCGTTTTGCTGGGTTCCAGCGCTGCCATTTGGGGTGGTTGGTTAGAACGTGCAGGCCCCCGCAAAGCGGGTGTCGTGTCGGCAGTTTGCTGGTGCGGTGGCATGCTGATTTCAGCTTTTGGTGTGTACACGCACCAGTTTTGGCTGATGATTTTGGGTTCGGGCGTGATTGGCGGCATTGGCCTCGGCTTGGGCTATATCTCTCCTGTGTCGACCTTGATCAAATGGTTTCCAGACCGTCGCGGTATGGCCACCGGCATGGCGATCATGGGTTTTGGCGGCGGTGCGATGATTGGTTCACCACTCGCTGCTGAACTGATGAAATCCTTTGCCACGCCAACGGATGTGGGCGTGATGCAAACTTTTGTGGTGATGGCTTTGATTTACTTCGTCTTCATGATGGCTGGTGCTTTAGGCTACCGCGTACCACCTACCGGCTGGAAGCCAGCTGGCTGGACGCCACCGGCAGCACAAGTCAACAACCTGATGATCACACAGCGCCATGTGCATGTGAAAAAAGTCTGGGGTATTCCGCAGTTTTGGCTGATCTGGATGGTGTTGTGCATGAACGTGAGCGCTGGTATTGGCGTGATCGGCATGGCTTCTCCGATGTTGCAAGAAGTGTTTGGCGGCGGCTTGATTGGTGTGGCCAAGAAATTTGGCGAGTTGGACAAAGCTCAACTGACCGCCATTGCGGGTGCTGCGGCTGGTTTTACCGCTTTGCTGAGTTTGTTCAACATTGGCGGCCGCTTCTTCTGGGCCAGCTTGTCAGACAAATTAGGCCGCAAAGTAACTTATGTGATCTTCTTTGTACTCGGTGCGGCTTTGTATTTCTCTGTACCTAGCAGTGCACGCGCAGGCAGCATTGCCCTGTTTGTAGCTGCCTTCTGCGTCATTTTGAGTATGTATGGTGGTGGTTTTGCAACTGTGCCTGCGTATTTGGCTGACTTGTTTGGCACACAAATGGTGGGTGCGATTCATGGCCGTTTGCTGACAGCTTGGGCAACCGCTGGCATTTTAGGCCCAGTCGTGGTGAACTACATGCGTGATTACCAATTGAGCCTTGGCATACCGCGTGAACAGGTGTACAACCAAACTATGTATATTTTGACGGGTATGTTGGTGGTCGGTTTGATCTGCAATTTGCTGGTTAAACCGCTGGCTGACAAATGGTTCATGAACGATGCAGAGTTGGCTGAAGAACGCCGTTTGGCGCACGACAAAGCCGCAGCGTCTGAAGTGGGTACCGGCTCTGGCGTGGGCGGTGCCGTCAACCCAGCGTTTGTGTACTTGGCTTGGGCGGCAGTGGGCATTCCCTTGGCTTGGGGTGTCTACAGGACGCTGCTGAGTGTTTCTAAGTTCCTTAACTAAGCATTCAGCTAAGAATTAGGCTAAGAATTTAACTAAGTTCTCATCGACATCGTATTAGAGTATTTGCATGAAATCAGTGACTCCTGTCCTTTTAGCAACCCCAGACCAGTTGCGCGAGCGTATTCGTCAGAAGAGCAAGCTCAAAGGTCGCCAAGCAGATGACGCTTCACGCCGTGAAGTCGTTAGCCTGATTGGCGCCAAGCCTGAAGGTGGCTACCGGCGGGATTTGCTGATTGAAAACCTGCACTTACTCAACGACACTTACCGCTGCCTGCATGAGCGGCACCTGGTCGCCTTGGCCAAAGAGATGAATATCTCTATGGCTGAGGTGTACGAGGTGGCTACGTTTTATCACCACTTTGAGGTGGTGCGTGCCAAAACCATAGATGGCCAAGAAGTAGACGGCCAAGCGCCAGCCTTGACCATCCGCGTATGTGACGGCCTCTCGTGTGAGCTGGCCGGCGCGCAAGATTTACTCAAACGGTTACCCGCTATTTTGGGTAACGAGCATGTTCGCGTCATTCCAGCACCCTGTATTGGCCGCTGTGAGCAAGCGCCTGCAGTAGCCGTACATCAAACCGCTGTGTCTTACGCTACGCCTGAAAAAGTCAAAAATGCAGTAAATTCTACTGTAGCCGGCGTATTTATTAATAATTCAGCTATTAATTTTGTAGCAAATAAGTTTTCTGAAAAATCCATCTCACCGTACCCGAGCGACGTGAGTGCGGATGCAACACCTGCGTACACAGACTACGCCACCTACTTGGCCAACGGCGGTTATGCGCTGCCAAGCAGCATTGCTGCAGGTAGCCAAGAGGTCGAGACTGTTATTAAAGCCATGGAAGATTCTGGCTTGCGCGGTTTGGGCGGTGCAGGCTTCCCTGCTGGGCGTAAATGGCGCATCGTGCGCGACCAGCCAGCACCTAAGTTGATGGCGGTCAATATCGACGAAGGTGAGCCGGGCACCTTCAAAGACCGCACTTTTCTTGAACGCGACCCGCATCGGTTTTTAGAAGGCATGCTGGTCGCGGCACTTGCTGTTGGCATCGACGCTTGCTACATTTATTTGCGTGACGAATACCATGACTGCCGACGTTTATTGACGGCTGAACTGGCCAAATTAATCGCCAACCCGCCAGCCGCCTTGCTGGGCAAACTACCGCATATCGAACTGCGACGTGGCGCGGGTGCCTACATTTGCGGCGAAGAGTCCGCGATGATCGAAAGCATTGAAGGCAAACGCGGCGAACCCCGCATGCGGCCACCCTACATTGCGCAAGTCGGCTTGTTTGGCCGCCCTACCCTAGAACACAATTTCGAAACCCTGTATTGGGTGCGCGATATTGTGCAGCTGGGGTCACAATGGTTCAGTGGTTTTGGCCGTAACGGGCGCAAAGGTTTGCGCAGTTTCAGCGTGAGCGGTCGCGTGAAATACCCGGGTGTGAAATTAGCGCCAGCTGGCATCAATTTACAAGAACTGATTGACGAATATTGTGGCGGTATGCTGGATGGGCACACCCTGTACGCCTATTTACCTGGCGGCGCGTCTGGCGGTATCTTCCCAGCCAGCTTGAACAATGTCCCTTTAGACTTCGACACCCTGCAGCCGTATGGCGGCTTTATTGGGTCGGCAGCTGTGATTGTGTTGAGCCAACATGACAAAGCCCGCGATGCTGCCTTGAACATGATGCGCTTTTTTGAGCACGAGAGCTGTGGCCAATGCACGCCCTGCCGCGTCGGCACGGCAAAAGCTTCGCGGTTGATGGAAGCCCCTGTCTGGGACAACGAGACCTTGGAAGATTTGAACGTGGTGATGACCGATGCCTCGATTTGCGGTCTCGGCCAAGCCGCACCCAATCCTGTACGCAGTATTCAAAAATATTTTGCCCATGAAATATCAGATTCAAAAGGAGGTGTTGTATGAATGCACCCACCAAATTAATTGAAGTCATGCCTCAACTTGTGAACTTCAAGCTCGATGGCGTGGCTATCGACGCTTTTGAAGGCGAAACCATCATTGAGGCAGCAAAGCGCCACGACGTAGATATTCCACATCTTTGCTACAAACCGGGCTACCGCGCCGATGGCAATTGCCGCGCTTGTGTGGTGGAAATTGGTGGCGAACGCACCTTAGCACCAAGTTGCTGCCGCAATGTGACAGCGGGCATGGACGTTAAATCGACCAGCGAACGCGCCGTGAAAAGCCAAAAGATGGTGTTGGAGATGCTGCTCAGCGACATGCCAGACACTGGCTACAAGTGGAATGAGCAAGACGAAACCCTGCAGCACGGCGAACTCAGTGAGTGGGCTGAGCGCATGGACGTGTCAGTCCGGCCTGAGCTCAAAGCATTGCGCCGGGAACAACCCAAGTCAGACTACTCGCACCCCGCGATGGCGGTGAATTTGGATGCCTGTATCCAGTGCAACCGTTGTGTACGCGCTTGCCGTGAAGAACAAGTCAATGACGTGATTGGCTACGCCATGCGTGGCTCGCACAGCGAGATCGTTTTTGACTTGGATGACAAGATGGGCGACAGCAGCTGCGTTGCCTGTGGCGAATGCGTGCAAGCCTGCCCAACTGGTGCGCTGATGCCTAAAACGCAAGTCGGCTCACAAATTGTGGACAAAAAAGTCGACTCCGTTTGCCCTTTCTGTGGTGTCGGTTGCTTGTTGACTTACAACGTCAAAGACAATGTGATTGTGAGCGTGGATGGCCGCGATGGCCCTGCCAACCACAGCCGGCTGTGCGTCAAAGGCCGCTTTGGCTTTGACTACGCCCACCATGACCAACGTCTGACCGTGCCTTTGATTCGCAAAGCAGGTGTTAAAAAAGATGAACTTGTGGCTCCCAACCCAGCTGATTGGCGCGAAGTCTTCCGTGAAGCGACTTGGGAAGAGGCTTTGGCGCTCACGTCCAGCAAACTCAAAGGGCTGCGCGACACCCACGGCAAAAAATCACTGGCGGGTTTTGGCTCTGCCAAAGGCAGCAATGAAGAGGCTTACTTGTTCCAAAAACTGGTACGTACTGGTTTTGGCAGCAACAACGTCGACCACTGCACGCGGCTGTGCCATGCCTCCAGCGTGGCGGCACTGCTTGAAGGTGTCGGCTCTGGCGCTGTGAGCAACCAAGTGAGTGACGTGGAGCATGCTGGTTTGATCATGGTGATTGGCTCCAATCCCACCTCCAACCACCCCGTGGCGGCGACGTGGATGAAGAATGCCGCCAAAAACGGTACCAAAATTGTGTTGGCTGACCCGCGCATGACGGACATCAGCAAGCACGCTTGGCGCAGCATGCAGTTCAAGCCTGACACCGATGTGGCGATGCTGAACGCGTTGATTCACACCGTGATTGAAGAAGGACTGGCGGACGAAGAATTTATCCGCACCCGTGCCAGTAACTTTGAGGCCTTGCGTGACAACGTCAAAGGCTACAGCCCAGAAGCGATGGCGCCGATTTGCGGCGTACCTGCTGAAACATTGCGTGAAGTGGCACGCGAGTTCGCTAAAGCCAAAGGTGCGATGATTTTGTGGGGCATGGGCGTGAGCCAACACATCCATGGTACAGACAACGCCCGCTGTTTGATTGCTTTGGTCACGGTGACAGGGCAAATTGGCAAGCCAGGCTCAGGTTTGCACCCGCTGCGTGGGCAAAACAATGTGCAAGGCGCGAGCGATGCTGGCTTGATTCCGATGATGTTCCCCAACTACCAACGGGTTGACAACAAAGGCGTACACGCATGGTTTGAAGATTTTTGGCAAACGCCGTTGGATGACCAACCCGGTTACACCGTGGTTGAAATCATGCACAAAGCGCTTGCACCCGACAGCGACCCGCACAAAGTGCGTGGCATGTACATCATGGGTGAGAACCCCGCCATGAGCGACCCTGACTTGAACCACGCCCGCCATGCTTTGGCGAGTTTGGAGCATTTGGTGGTGCAAGATATTTTCATGACTGAAACCGCCTGGTTGGCTGACGTGGTACTACCTGCGACAGCTTGGCCCGAAAAAACTGGCACGGTCAGCAACACCGACCGCATGGTGCAGATGGGCAAGCAAGCCATTACACCGCCAGGTGAGGCCAAACCAGATCTATGGATCATCCAGCAAATCGCGCAACGAATGGGTTTGGCTTGGAATTACCAAGGTGATCACAGTGGCGTGGCTGCGGTTTACGAAGAAATGCGCCAAGCTATGCATGCTGCTATTGCCGGCATCACTTGGGAGCGTTTGGAGCGCGAATCTAGCGTGACCTACCCTTGCTTGAGTGCGGAAGACCCAGGTCAATCCATTGTGTTCCGTGACCGCTTCCCGACGGCCAGCGGAAGGGTGCAATTGGTGCCGGCAGACATCATTCCTGCGGCAGAACGGCCAGATGCGCAGTTCCCCTTTGTACTGATCACCGGCCGCCAGTTGGAGCATTGGCACACAGGTAGCATGACGCGCCGCGCGACTGTGCTGGATGCCCTAGAGCCAATGGCAACTGCTTCGTTGTGCGGTGCTGACATGCAAGAGTTGGGACTGCAGGCTGGCGACGTCATCACCGTGCAATCGCGCCGTGGCGAAGTAGCCATTCACATTCGACGGGATGATGGCACACCACGCGGTGCAATTTTCATTCCGTTTGCGTACTACGAAGCGGCGGCGAACATGATGACCAACGCTGCACTTGACCCGTTTGGCAAGATTCCAGAGTTCAAATACTGCGCGGTCGCCATCAAACGCGGTGGCGATGTGATTCACTCTGCCGGTTACGGTACGGGCGCGATGGCTTAACCAGCCAGCTGCCAGATTAATCATGGACTTGTCTGATACTTTGCCGCTCGCTTTGCCACATTTATCACAGGCGCAAGCGCCTTTGACCAAAGCGGTGGAGGTACTGGACGAGAGCGGTCAAGTGCGGCAATTGTTCATTCCAGCGGAGCGTGCGCTGACCGTGTATGTCGACAAACGTGAGCTGGTCACGCTGATGACATTGGGTGCGCATCCTGAATGGCTGGTTTTGGGCTACTTGTGCAACCAGCGCTTGGTCGATTCAGTGGAAGAAATCGAATCTATCACTGTGGACTGGGAGGTAGGTGCTGCAGCGGTCAAAACCCGCCATGGCATTACTGACATTGCAAAACGTACCGAAAAGCGCGTTGTGACCACAGGTTGCGGTCAAGGCAGCGTGTTTGGCGACTTGCTGGGTGCCTTTGAGGGTATTACTTTAGCGCCGTCGACGGTGACGCAAGCGCAGTTAGAAGTGATTACCAACACCATTCGCCTGCAAGACAGTATCTACAAACAGGCAGGCTCAGTGCATGGCTGTGCTTTGTTTTCAACCACCAGTGGTGAGGCAGAGCAACTGATTTTTGTCGAAGATGTGGGTCGCCATAACGCGATTGACACGATTGCTGGCTGGATGTGGCTGCAAACGCCGACCAAAATTCAAGGAACCGGTAAAGTCTTTTACACCACCGGCCGACTCACCAGCGAGATGGTGATGAAATCCGCGCAAATGGGTATTCCAATCGTCGTATCCCGTAGCGGCATGACCGAAATGGGCTTGGAACTGGCGAAAAAGCTGGGTTTGTGCGCGATAGGTCGTGCGACGAACAAGCGGTTTTTGTGCTTTTCAGCACCTGAACGGGTGGTTTGGCAAAAGACGTAATTTTCGAATTCATTAAATGCTATACTATTAGTAGCAAACTATTAAATAAATACGCCGGCTACAGTCCAAAAGTAGCCTTAAAATGACCCAGATTGAGCGTTTTAAGGCAAAAATCACCCTTGGCGTCCTCATTTACGCCCCCACGTAAGGAACAGCTTTCATTTTTGATTGCAGATATTCAAGCTAAGGGATGGTATGGCCGTAAACACGTCTTTTTATGTGCTGGGTTGGCGCTCTTTGTGGCGGGATCTGCGCGCTGGTGAGCTGCGATTGTTGATTTTGGCCGTTACGTTAGCCGTCTCAGCACTGACGGCCGTCGGCTTTTTTGCTGACCGCTTGAATGGCGGACTGCAGCGGGATGCGAAACAACTGTTGGGTGGCGATGCTGTCATTTCCAGCGACAACCCCACCCCGCAGGCATTTATCGACAAAGCCAAGGCGCTAGGTTTGCAAACCGCCACCACGCTGGGCTTTCCGACCATGGCGCGTGCACCCGAAGTGCAAGGCGGCATGACCAAACTGGTGGCGTTGAAAGCGGTGAGCGCTGCCTACCCGCTGCGCGGCAATTTGCAAATCACCAGCGCACAAAACCCAACGGCCACCAAAACACGCGATACTCCCCAAAAACGGGAAGCTTGGGTCGATGCGGCCTTACTCGAGGCCTTGGGCCTCAAACTGGGAGACGCACTGCTGTTGGGTGACGCATCGTTCAAAGTCACCCACATCATCACCTCCGAGCCTGACCGGGGTACCGGATTTGCCACTTTTGCACCTCGGGTAATGGTGAACCAAGACGACATGCTAGCCACTGGCTTGATTCAACCAGCCAGTCGGGTGACCTATCGTTTTGCGATAGCTGACCCAGACCGCGGCCCCGTAAGTATCGGTACCAGTGCTGCTGATACATCTAGCAAAGCCTTTGTCGCTTGGGCGCAAAGCTATATCAAAACGGCTGACACAAGCGCTTCTCGGGGTGTTCGCTTGGAATCATTAGAAAGTGGCCGACCTGAGATGAAACAAACCTTGGACCGAGCCGAAAAGTTTCTCAACCTGATAGCGCTTTTGGCCGCCTTGCTCAGTGCTGTAGCCGTTGCCTTGGCAGCACGGGCATTTGCTGCGGCGCATTTGGACGACTGTGCCATGCTGCGTGTTTTGGGGCAAAGCCAGCGCACCATAGGACTCAGCTACGCCTTTGAATTTGCCTTGATCGGGCTGTTTGCCAGTAGTTTGGGCGTCCTCATTGGTTATGGCGTGCACTATGTCTTTGTGCTGTTGTTGGCGGGTTTGGTCGAATCCAGCCTGCCTGCAGCCTCCTTGTGGCCAGTTGCCTTCGGACTGGGCATGGGCATGACCTTGCTGTTTGCTTTTGGTCTGCCACCGGTCCTGCAATTGGCACAAGTGCCGCCGTTGCGGGTGATTCGGCGTGATGTAGGTGGATTAAAGCCTGCCTCGTTAGGTGTTTTGACACTCGGCATCATTGGTTTTGCGACCTTGCTGTTGGCTGCTAGCAGTGATTTACAGCTGGGCTTGATCGCAGTGGGTGGCTTTGCCGGTGCGGTGCTCTTGTTTGTTGCTATCAGCTGGGTCGCCATTAAGCTGTTACGCCGCAGTGTGAACGACGCAACGGCGCCGCGCTGGCTGGTTTTGGCGACGCGGCAGTTGTCGACAAGACCGGCCTTTGCTGTGGTTCAAATCAGCGCACTGGCTTTGGGTTTATTAGCCTTGATTTTGCTCGTATTACTGCGTACAGATTTGATCAGCAGCTGGCGGCAAGCCACGCCTGCCGATACGCCGAATCGTTTCGTCATCAATGTCATGCCTGAGCAAGGCGAGGCGTTTCAGCAGTCATTGCGTCAAGCGGGCATCAACAAGTATGACTGGTACCCGATGATTCGTGGACGCTTGGTTGCCGTGAATAACCAAGCCGTCCAGCCTGACAATTACCCCGATGACCGTGCCAAGCGCCTGGTAGACCGCGAATTTAACTTGTCCAACAGCAGTGCTTTACCCGCCCACAATACCGTCGTGGCCGGGGCTTGGACAACGGAGGAAGTTCAGGGTCTGAGCGTCGAAGAAGGCATTGCTAAAACCTTGAACCTCAAACTCGGCGACAGTCTGCGTTTTGATGTGGGCGGTATCGCTATTGAACGGCATGTCAGCTCCTTTCGCAAAGTTGATTGGGGCTCGATGCGCGCCAACTTCTTTGTCATGTTTCCAGTAGCCAATCTGCCTCAAGTCCCGGCGACCTACATGAGCGCTTTCCGTGCGCCTGAAGCTGGTAGCGCCTTTGATAATACCTTGGTGAAAAGCTACCCCAATATCACCAGCGTGGACATGAGCGCTGCCGTCACGCAGGTACAGAAAGTCCTCGATCAGGTCATTCGTGCCGTTGAGTTTCTTTTCACGTTCACACTTGCAGCGGGTTTGATTGTGTTGTTTGCAGCAGTTACAGCGA
>JAYVSU010000066.1:0-6145 GCA_043775055.1 Polaromonas sp. | reverse complement strand
CAAGAGCGGCCACTGCTGCTCATTTATTAAGCACTTGGCAAGCTGTAGAAACCAGCAAAGACGCCACGGGCGCTTGTTTTTCCGACCCGATGCAAGCGTTACAAGCCGCCATCGCCGCAGCACAGCCCACTGATAGAATCGTGGTGTTCGGTTCTTTCTTCACCGTGGGTGGCGTTTTGCAAGACGGTGTGCCACGGTTACATGCCAAACATGTCAGCGTCTAACAAGATGTTTGACGCCTTGTTTGGCTCAGTGTTTGATACTAATTTCCCGCTTTTAACCTGAAGATCTAACGACATGGCCATATTTCGCACCCGATCCAGCACACCACGCGGCCAAGAAGCGGCGCATAAAAGCAATGTGCCGGTTGACAGCGTAGAGACGCTGCGCACACGTGCACGCCAGCGTTTGATTGGGGCTGTCGTGTTGGTGGTGCTGGGTGTGCTGGGTTTCTCTTTGCTGTTTGATACCCAGCCGCGCCCGATTCCCGTAGACATTGACATCAGCATCCCCGACAAAGACAAAGCGGAGCGTTTGGAAATGCCAGCTGCAGCTGGTCCGACGGTTAATCCTTCCGCCACAGTTTCACCGTCCTCTACTGCTGTGGCTGCGACAGCCGTCGCTGCGGCTACCACGGCTGCCGTTGTTGCTGCTTTGCCAAGCACGACTGTTAAAGATAAAGCCAAAGAGCCAGCTAACGTGCAAGCGTCGGCCAGTTTGAGCCCGAAAGAAGAAATTTTGACGGCCAAACCTGCATCTGCACCCGTTGCTACCGTGAAAGAAGCCGCTAAAGCCGAAGCAAAAACTGAAGCTAAACTAGAAGCAAAGCCAGAAGCAAAACCAGAAGTTAAAGCGGAAAAGAAAGTTGAGAAAAAAATAGAAGCCAAACCTGAGGCGAAAGCGGAAGCTAAACCCGAAGTGAAGCCAGCGGCCAAATCCACTGCAGATGACGGCGCAAAAGCCAAAGCGATTTTAGAAGGCAAAGACCCAGTTGCTGCAACTGCGCCTGCGGTAGCCAAAGCCAGCAAAGATGCTGCTGATGGATCGACTCGTTTTATCGTGCAAGTGGGTGCTTTTGCGGATCGTACCAAAGCGCATGACGTGCGCGTCAAGCTTGAGCGTGCAGGCTTGAAAACTTATACCCATGTGGCACAAACGCCGGATGGTGAGCGAACACGTGTTCGGGTTGGACCGTTCGCCAAACGCGATGAAGCGGAGAAAGCTGCAGCAAAAATCAAAACTTTGGATCTCCCGGCGGCTATTTTGACGTTGTGATGAAGCTTTGACAATGTGGCAACCCGGTTTTGAATGCTGAATGCGCCTCCTATGAATGCAGTTGACGCCGTATTTTTAGGTGTTTTGGTGCTCTCCATGCTGATAGGTGCATGGCGGGGTTTGGTGTATGAGGTGTTGTCAGTTTTTGTCTGGGTGGGCGCCTTTGTTTTGGCGCAGTGGTTTGCACCTGACTTGGCAGCCAAGTTGCCGATGACAGGGTCTGCACAGTCTTTGCGTTATCTGGTGGCCTTTATTGTGATTTTTGTGGGCACGGCTTTTGTGGCGGGTTTAATCACGCAGTTGATCAAAAAACTCATCGCAGCCATTGGTTTGCGACCTGTTGACCGCACCTTAGGTGCAGTGTTTGGTTTGTTTCGGGGGATGATTTTGTTGTTGGCCTTGGCCATTGTGGCCAATATGACGCCATTGCGGTCACAAGTTGATTGGCAAAATTCACAAAGTGGGGGTGCGCTGACCGATGTTTTAACGCGCTTGAAGCCTTTGTTGCCCCAAGAGTTTGGTAAGTATTTGCCGTAAAAATGGGTGGCGTGTTGTCACTCTTTGGCTTTTTTCTAGGTGAATAACTATGTGCGGTGATTTATGTGCGGAATAGTTGGCGTAGTCAGTAACGCTCCAGTCAATCAATTGCTGTATGACGCTTTGCTGCTTTTGCAACATCGCGGCCAAGACGCGGCAGGCATTGCCACGCAGTTGGATCGTAAATTCTTCATGCACAAGGCCAAAGGCATGGTGCGGGATGTGTTTCGTACCCGCAACATGCGCTCCCTGCCCGGAAACTGTGGCTTAGGCCAAGTGCGGTACCCAACGGCTGGCAACGCCTTCAGCGAAGAAGAAGCGCAGCCGTTTTACGTCAACGCTCCGTTTGGCATTGTCTTGGTGCATAACGGCAATTTGACCAATGCGCACGCCTTGAAGTCAGAGTTGTTTTTGACCGATCACCGCCATATCAACACAGAGAGCGATTCTGAAGTCTTGCTCAACGTCTTGGCGCATGAATTGGACAAGTCGACCCGTGGCTTGCCGCTCACACCTGCTGATGTATTCACCGCAGTTTCAAAAGTGCATGAACGGGTTAAGGGCTCGTATGCCGTTGTGGCGTTAATAGCTGGGCATGGCTTGTTGGCTTTTCGTGATCCATTTGGTATTCGCCCTATGTGCTATGGTAAAACGACCAAAGCCGGCGTAGAATCTATAATGTTTGCTAGTGAATCTGTAGCATTGGAGGGCACAGGACATTTGTTTGAGCGTAACCTCAGCCCAGGCGAGACCGTGTTTGTGGACCTGCAAGGCAATTTGCACGCCAAGCAGTGCGCGGCGAATCCGCAACTGAACCCGTGCATTTTTGAGTTTGTGTATTTGGCGCGTCCTGATTCGGTCATGGATGGTATTTCTGTTTATCAAGCGCGTTTGAATTTGGGTGAAACGCTGGCTAAACGGGTGATCTCTACCGTTCCACCGAACGATATTGATGTGGTGATACCGATTCCAGAATCCAGCCGCCCAAGTGCGGCGCAACTGGCACATTTACTGGGTTTGCCTTACCGCGAAGGTTTTGTGAAAAACCGTTACGTCGGGCGCACCTTCATCATGCCGGGGCAGGCGGTGCGTAAGCAGTCTGTACGGCAAAAGCTCAACGCCATTGCCAGTGAGTTTAAGGGGCGCAACGTGTTGTTGGTCGATGATTCCATCGTGCGTGGCACAACATCTAAAGAGATCGTGCAAATGGCGCGTGATGCGGGTGCCAACAAGGTCTACATGGCCAGTGCGGCGCCGCCTGTGCGTTTCCCCAACGTGTATGGCATCGATATGCCGACCAAAGACGAGTTGGTTGCACATAACCGTACCAACGAACAAATCCGCGAAATCATCGGCTGCGATGCCTTGATTTACCAGGACGTCGACGCGATGAAGGCGGCTATTTTCAAGCTTGCGCCTAAATCGGTGAACGGCAACCCAGTTGTGACTGGTTTTGACGCGTCATGCTTTGATGGCGTTTATGTGACAGGCGACATCACGGGCGATGACATCAACCGTTTGCGTGACAGCCGTGTCGAGAGCTCAAAGAAAGCCGAAGACGCTGAGGACAGCTCGCGTCTGGCTTTGCCAAATCCCATTGAATGAGGGATATTAAATACTATGACGCAGAAAAAATTACCAGACCATTTGCATATTGAAACTTTGGCTGTGCGCATGGCGGTTGATCGCAGCCAGTACGGCGAGAACTCTGAGGCTTTGTACCTCAGTACGGGTTTTGTGCAACCGAGCGCTGAGGACTCTGCGCGCCGTTTCGCTGGCGAAGAAGAGGGCTACACCTATGGACGCAGCGGTAACCCGACTGTCACCAGTATGGAGATGCGTCTTGCCGCCTTAGAGGGCAGTGAAGCCGCCATTGCCACCAGCACGGGCATGGCAGCCATCATGTTGATGCTTTTTAGCCTGCTTAAGTCTGGCGATCATGTGGTGTTTTCACAATCGATGTTTGGCTCGACGATCAAGCTCATCGGGTCCGAGTTTGCGCGCTTCGGTGTTACCTCCACCATGGTGCCTCAGACCGATTTGGCAGCTTGGCAAGCAGCTATTCAACCCAACACGCGTTTGCTTTTTGCGGAAACTCCGACCAATCCTTTAACGGAGGTGTGTGACATCGCGGCGCTGGCCGAAATGGCACATGCGACGGGTGCGTTGCTGGCGGTTGATAATTGCTTTGCAACGCCTGTGTTGCAGCGCCCCATAGAAATGGGCGCTGACATTGTGATGCATTCTGGGACCAAATACCTTGATGGGCAGGGGCGGGTGATGGCCGGTGCACTGTGTGCTAGTCAGCGCATGGTCGTTGAAAAATTCCTGCCAGTCATGAAGAACACGGGCATGGTGCTGTCGCCGTTCAATGCTTGGATCATTCTCAAAGGGATGGAAACGCTAGACATTCGCATACGTGCTCAGAGCGCCAGTACGCTCAAGCTGGCGCAGTGGCTAGAGGCGCATCCCAACGTGGCACGCGTGTTCTACCCTGGTTTAGCTAGTCATCCTCAACATGCACTGGCTATGCGCCAACAATCGGGTTGCGGCGGTGCTGTGTTGTCGTTCGAGGTTAAGGCGGCAGATGCTGAACAAGCGCGTGCACGCGCTTTTTATGTGCTCGATCAGTTGCAAACACTTTCGCTCTGCACCAACTTGGGCGATACCAAAACCTTGCTAACCCACCCAGCGAGTACATCGCACGGCAAGCTGACTGAGGCGCAGCGCCAGACAGCAGGCATTGGGCAAGGCATGATACGCGTGGCCGTGGGACTGGAGCACATTGACGATATAACTGCCGACATTTTGCGCGGTTTGGATACTTTTTGATATGAGTAAAACTCGCACGCGCTTTGCGCCATCTCCCACTGGCTTTATCCATCTTGGCAATATCCGTTCAGCCTTGTATCCGTGGGCGTTCGCTCGCGCCACGGGCGGCGACTTTATTTTGCGCATTGAAGATACGGACTTAGAGCGTTCAAGTCAAGAAGCGGTCGATGTGATTTTGCAGAGCATGGCTTGGCTGGGTTTGGATTATGACGAAGGCCCGTTCTACCAAATGCAACGCATGGATCGTTATAAAGAGGTCTTGGCCGAGTTGGTGGCTGCTGGTCATGTCTACCCTTGCTACATGAGCATGGTTGACTTGGACGCTTTGCGCGAAACGCAAATGGCAGCCAAACAAAAGCCGCGTTACGACGGTACCTGGCGACCAGAAGCGGGTAAGACCCTGCCACCTGTTCCTGTGGGTGTAGAGCCAGTTTTGCGATTCAAGAATCCGCAAGCAGGCGCAGTTGCATGGGACGACAAAGTCAAAGGGCGTATTGAAATCAGTAATGACGAGTTGGATGACTTGGTGATTGCGCGTCCCGCCCCATTGGGTGAGATTGGCACACCTACCTACAATTTTTGTGTTGTGGTGGATGATTTAGACATGGCGATTACTCACGTTATTCGTGGTGATGACCACGTCAACAACACGCCACGTCAAATCAATATATTTAAAGCTTTAGGCAAAGAGCCCCCGGTTTATGCACATTTGCCGACCGTGCTCAATGAGCAAGGCGAGAAGATGAGCAAGCGCGCCGGCGCTAAGCCTGTTACTCAATTTGCTGAAGATGGTTATTTGCCTGATGCGGTGGTGAATTACTTGGCCAGATTAGGGTGGAGCCATGGGGATGACGAAATTTTCAGTCGCGAGCAATTCATCCAGTGGTTCAATCTAGACCATCTGGGTAAGAGCGCTGCACAGTTTGATGAAGCGAAACTGCGTTGGGTAAATTCGCAGCATCTCAAGGCCATGCCAGACGATCAGTTAGCGCCTTTGGTTGCTGCTCAGATGAGTAAGCGAGGGATTGTGGCTGATGCGCGTTTGCCGCATATTTGTGCCTTGTTCAAAGATCGCTGCGACACGACGGTGGTACTGGCAGACTGGGCAGCTGTTTTCTACACCGATCTCGCGGTTAAGCCTGAAGATTTTACGCAACATGTGACGGAACAAGTCAAGCCTGCATTGCAGGCATTGCAGCTAGCATTGGCAGGCTGCGTATGGGATAAAGTCAGCATCGCAGCAGCCATTAAAGAAGTTTTAGTTGCGCACAGTCTTAAAATGCCGCAATTGGCCATGCCAGTACGTGTTTTACTCATGGGTACAGCGCAAACACCTTCGTTAGATGCAGTCATTTCACTATTTTCTAAGCAGGAAGTTTTAAAGCGTTTGCAAACAGCTTAATTTTCGGGCTATAATTCAAGGCTCGGAAGTTAGCAATTAATCGAAAGATTAATCAGCTGTTCTGGTGAAGGTTATGGGGGTATAGCTCAGTTGGTAGAG
>JAYVSU010000065.1:0-20417 GCA_043775055.1 Polaromonas sp. | reverse complement strand
AAAGAAAAAGCGATTTTGCCGACCTTGTTGCCTGTGATTTCATTAGAGACGCCACATGCGGGCGTGGACATTTTCTTGGTTCCTAAATTTCCCAGCGTCAGCGCTGCTGTGCTGTTGAGTTTTAAGGTGAAATATTGATGAAATTCAAACTTTGCACCCTTGCGCTGGTTTTGCCACTGGCCTTTTCGGCGATGGTTACGGTTACTGCTACGAGCAGCTTTGCCCAACAAGGCGATGCTAAGGAAGTCCACGACGAGTTTTATTGGTTGGGTCAAATGAACAAAGCCACCGCCGTGATCAACACGGAGGAGGGCTTGCTCGACAAAACCATGACACCGCGCATCGCAGCGGGCATTGCCAAAGTGATCAAAGACGGTAGCTTGCCGGGCGCTAGACGTGTATCGAGCGTCATCACTTTTGAGCCTTTGTTGATTGCGGCAGCTGGGCAAGAAGTGACCTTGCTGCACGCGGGGCGCTCCAGCCAAGACATGCACGCCACTTACCGCGCAGCTATTTTACGTGATGACATGCTGAATTTGGCCGAGCAATTGAACAAAACGGCGAACACGATGGTGAAATTGGCTGAAAAACACGCAGCAACGGTTGTGCCAAATTACACCAATGGTGTGGCGGCGCAGCCCAACAGCTTGGGGCATTATTTGCTTGGACACGCGGCGGGGTTGGAGCGCGATGCGCAGCGCATCCGCGAAGCCTATGCCCGGATTGACCGCTCGCCCATGGGCACCACCGTATTGAACGGCACCAGTTGGCCGCTAAACCGCAGCCGTATGGCAGATTATTTGGGCTTTGCGGCGATTGTGGACAACGCCTACGATGCGGCGCAAATCTCGTCGACCGAGCAACCGGTGGAAGTGGCTGGCATATTGACAGGCATTGCCTTGCATGCAGGGAGTTTTATTGAAGACATCATGACCCAATACGCGCAATCGCGGCCGTGGATCATGGTGACTGAGGGTGGCGATAACACCTATGTATCCAGCGCGATGCCGCAAAAGCGCAATCCTGGCTTGTTGAACGCCACCCGCCGAGACGCCTCAACGGTGATTTCCTTGGCGATGGGCCCCATCATGCAAGCGCACAACATCACGCCTGGCATGGCAGATGCGAAAGAAGTCAAAGGCAACAGCGCGATGGTCAACAGCACGATTGCCATGCTGAAGAATTGGGACAAAATCATGAGCTCGCTCGTGATCAGCCCAGAACGCGCCTTGGAAGAGCTAAACAGTGATTGGACTGCTTCGCAAGAATTAGCAGACGTGTTGATGCGTAAATACAAACTACCATTCCGAGTGGGCCATCATTTTGCGTCTGAAGTGGTCGATTACGCCAAAGCCAAAGACATCAAACCGACGGATTTCCCATACGCTGAAGCTAAACGCATTTATTTAGAAGCCGTAAAAGGCCAAGCCGCTGGTGAACTGCCTATGTCTGAGGCCGAATTCCGAGCGACGTTAGACCCCGTCGCTATCATCAAAAACCGCAATTCAGTTGGTGGCCCGCAGCCAGCGGAAATGGTTAGGATGCTGAAAATCGCCCATCAAAAGCTTGCTGAGCAAAACGATTGGATCAAATTAAAGCGTACAAAGGTGAGCTCATCTTTGGCTAAGTTGGACGCTGATTTTGAGAGATTGCTGAAAACGGGGAATTGATCAAAGAGGGGTGACTCAGCAATCGTGCAATGATAAGCACGATTGCTGAGTTTTAGTAGATATCAAATCTGTAAATCTGCGTGCAATACTTAACATAATATACATCGTATAAACTATAAGAATATGCCTGTAGCTTCATCCAAGCCTAGGCAATAGGTTTTGTAGGTCACTTCTAACGGTCATGTTATCGAAAAATGTAATTTCATGCGATAATATAAGACTAACCCAATTGGTTAACCGGATAAGTGCGTTGCATGGTGTGACGTGGCTATCCAAGACGACAACAAGGAATTGAAAATGAAAGCTGGCATTCACCCTAATTACCGCGAAGTTGCATTTTTGGACATGTCCAACAACTTCCAATTTGTGACTCGTTCATGCGTTAACACCAAAGAAATGGTGAAGCTTGAAGATGGTCGCGAACTGCCTTTGTACAAATTGGATACTTCTAGCGAGTCTCATCCTTTTTACACCGGCACACAAAAATCTGTGGACAACATGGGCGGCCGTGTTGAGCGCTTCCGTAACCGTTTTGGCAAAACTACTGTCAAAACTGAAGCTACTGCTGCTTAAATTCAAGCAAAGCACAAGTTTATAAGCACTAGCTTCTAAAATATCAGGCAGCACGGCAGCAGAGTTTGTCGAGCTGCCTTTTTTTTATCTTTTTTCAACGCAATGTCCGCCATCCCAAACCCAGCCATCGTTGCGCAAAGCGTCACGCGCCGTTTGCCGCGTCGTATTTTGTTGGTTTTTTGCTTGGCTTACATCTTGCCTGGCTTCTTTGGCCGTGAGCCTTGGAAAAATGCAGACATCACGGCTTTTGGCTACATGCTGGAGCTTTTCAAAGGCAACACCTCGTGGTTTGCACCTCAATTACTTGGTCAAACACCCGAAATCTCTGGCTTGCTACCGTACTGGCTAGGCGCGTGGGCCATGCAAATTGCTCCAAGTTGGTTGGCACCAGATTTCGCGGCGCGTATTCCTTTCATGATTTTGCTGGCATTGGCGCTTTTAGCTACTTGGCATGGCGTTTACTATTTGGCGCGCAGCCCGAGCGCCCTGCCAGTAGTTTTTGCATTTGGCGGTGAAGCCAAACCCAAAGACTATGCCCGGACTATTGCCGATGGTGGTTTGCTGGCTTTGATTGCCAGCCTTGGTTTGGCTCAGTTTTCGCATGAAACGACGCCTGCGATGGCGCAGTTGTGCTTCACGGCTGTGATTTTTTATGCCGTGGCGGCCATGCAATACCATGCGCTGAGCTCATCAGGTCTGTTTTTGCTCGGATTGTTGGGTTTGGCGCTCAGCGGAGCGCCGAGTTTGGCCATGGCCATGGGTTTGGGGAGTTTGGCCATCTTTACTGCAGGCTACCAATTTGGCGACAAGCACATAGATGCCGAAGACCGGGTGCATAGGATTAAAGCTAGCTTTGCGATGGCGGCCTCATTGCTTTTGGTGGCTGTGACAGCCAGCGCCTTAGGCTTATGGCGCTGGACCATGGTGATGCCGCAAGCTTCTTGGTATGAGCTGCAGGCTGTGAGCCGTTTGTTGCTATGGTTTGCTTGGCCAACTTGGCCCTTGGCGATTTGGACCTTATGGCGCTGGCGGCGTCAGTATGCGAGCAGACACGTCGCCCTGCCCTTGTGGTTTGCCAGCGTGGCTTTCATGTCGATGTTGTTTACGAGTACGTCCGACAGAGCACTTTTGCTCGGTTTACCGGCGCTGGCAACACTAGCGGCTTTCGCGCTTCCGACCTTAGAGCGTCGACTTTCTGCACTGATTGATTGGTTCACGCTGTTTTTCTTTACGGGTATTGGTTTGTTGATTTGGGGCGTATGGATTGCCATGCAAACGGGTTCACAGCCAAAATCGATGATGTTGGTCGAAAAGCTGGTGCCTGGTTACATCCCAAGTTTTTCTTTGTTGCCGTTTCTAGTAGCCATTTTTGGTACTTTGGCATGGGTCTGGTTGGTGACTTGGCGCGTCGGGCGGCACCGCACAGCGATGTGGAAAAGCATGGTCTTGCCCGCAGGCGGCACGGCACTTTGTTGGCTGCTGCTGATGACATTGTGGTTGCCGATTTTGGACTTTGCACGCAGCTATGCACCCTTGGTAAGCCGTGTTACCAGCATCGTGGGGCAATCAAGCTGCGTACAAGCCTATGGTTTGAATGCTGGACAGGTCACGGCTTTCAAATTTCATGGCGGCTTGCAGATCAAACCCGCAGTGACGGATTATTCTGCCTCAAGTTCGTCAGCCTCCTCTCAATGCCCATGGATGATCGTTGACGCCGATGCGGAAGTCGCTTTGGCCGTAAACGTTGACATGAAACCTTGGAAATTCGTCACCAAGGTGCGCCGTCCTTCGGATGACAACGAAGATGTTTTGCTCTATCGCAGAGCAAAATAAAGCCTCGATGATTTCGCGATTTAGCGAATCAGGGCCTGAACCGCTTTGAACAGAGGGTGATCAGCAGAACCCAACCACTCAAAAGCGACCATTTCAACCGTTACCAGTTCTGCCCCATTGCCCGCCAAACGGTCAAAGGCCGCATCGCGGTTACGCTCAGTGCGCGAACCACAAGCATCCGTCACCACCCAAACGTCGAACTCCTCTTCCAAGAGCGACAAAGCTGTCTGCAACAAGCAAACATGCGCTTCCATACCTGCAATGACAATGGTTGGGCGCTGATTTTCAGGCTCTTTTTGCATGTGTTTGGGCAAACTTCTGGCATTTGGAGATGCTTTGGGTGTGCCAATATCACGCAGTAAATCGCCTAACCCGTCTGCACAGGCATCAAAATGCGTTTTGGCCAAGGTTTGTCCGCATAGTGCCTTCAAAGCGGGTATGTTCTCACCCAACTTGTCGGGGCTTTGTTCTGTACCAAGAATTGGCAGGCGCATCAAATGGGCAATTTGAGCCAATTTCAAGGCTTGGACACTGACCAAGGCGCCTTCATGTATGGCGGGCAAAAGACGGGCTTGGTAGTCAACCAAGACGAGTTGGGATTCTGAAGGGTTAAGTAGCATGGTTTGATTTTAGTTGATAGTTTGCGGATCTTATTTGTCAATAACACAGCTATTTACTTCAAGTTTATAAGCAATTTTTTGGATTAGGGAATACACGTAGTCAATCAAATCAATAGGTTACAAACATTTCCTCATTTGACTTATAACTTTTAAGGCGTTATCCTACACTCAATGGCAAAATTTATATTAGTTAAAACGTGTATTCTGAGTGTTATCGTGGCTGCGCTTTCTGGATTAGCGACGGCAGTGCATGCTTTCCCGTCTGATGCTCCAGCGGCACCCGTACTCTCTACGGCAACGCCAGTTGATGACATGCAAGCCTTGCTGGCAAGCAAAGGTTTACTCAAGCAAATTGGTGGGCAAATCGTCCAAACCGGTGGTCAATTGGTGCAAGTGGGCCAATCGGTAACGCAATCTGTGGGTGAGCGCACTTCAAATTTAGTCAGCACCGCCATTGGTTTCTTGGGTATTCCGTACCGACGCGGCGGCAATACCGCTGAAAGTGGCTTTGATTGCAGCGGATTTGTTCGTGCCATCTACAAAGAAACCATTGGCTTGGTGCTTCCGCGCAGTGCAGACCAGCAAGCCAACGCAACTCAAAAAATCGATAAAAATGACTTGAAGCCTGGCGATTTGGTGTTTTTCAACACCATGAAACGCACGTTCAGCCACGTGGGCATCTACTTGGGTGAAGGCAAATTCATCCACTCACCTCGAACAGGTGCACACGTTCGCATCGAAGACATGCGCATTCCGTATTGGAATGTCCGCTTTGACGGCGCTCGCCGCGTGCAAGACGGCGCTATAGATGCTGCCAAGCTGCAAGCTCTGCAAACGGCAGACACCTCAGTTCGTTAATTCACAAGCGCATCAAATCACCCAGCATCTGCTGGCGCATCTGGCGGTAGAAAAACTCCATACGCAGGGTTTTGCTGTTGCCAGCCCACTTTGCAAACTGCGCACGGTTACGCAAAGCTGGAGTCAATACCTTCGAAAGCAGCAGAGTTGTGATCAAGCTAGTCGCCCAGAATGAGAATCAGATGACGGCACGGCATATCGTGCTACCGTACCAAAGGACGCACGGTGGTGAAGCCGCCGTCTACGGCAATCACCTGCCCTGTAATGCGTGATGCTTGATCGGACAGCAGCCAGGCCATGGTCTGCGCAACTTGCTGAGCAGTTTGCACGCCACCCAGCGGATATTGTTTGCTAGCGCCTTCGCGCATGGCAGGTAATTTCAACATACCAGCAGTCATGGGTGTATCCGTCATACCCGGGGCCACCGCGTTTACGCGCATCCCCTGCTGTGCGTAAGTGGCTGCAGCGCTGCGAACCAAGGCTTCGACACCGCCTTTGGCCGCTGCAATGGCCTCATGTTGTGCCACGCCGATACGCGATACGACGGAGCTGACAAACACTGCCGCTTTATTGTCTGCGACCTCGCCTTGTTTGCCAGCTCGCAAGCCTTCCACCCAGCCGCGCAGCATGAAGGCAGCGCTGTCGAGGTTGGTCCGCATTACCGCTTGCCATTGCTCGTTGGTGGTGCGGTGAATTGGGGCAATCAGCGTGCTACCTATGCAATGCGCCAAGAATGTGGGTGCTACACCAAAAGCTTCATTACATTTTGAAAACACTTGGGCTGCACCATCAGGCGTCGTGCAGTCGGCTTGCACAGCGAGCGCCAAAGGCAAATCAGCGAGTGCTGCAGCATCTCGGCTGACTCCGACGATACTTAGCCCGCCCAGTGCTGTCAATTCAGCAACCAAGGCGCGACCGATGCCGCCGCGAGCACCGGTGATGACAACTATCGGTAAAACACGCATTTGAGTAGATCCTGTTGGTTAAATGTTGAAGTTGCCTGCCATAAAGCGCCGCCGCAGGTGGTTTAATCCGGATCGGATGGCTTACACAATTTAAAAGATGACGCTTTATTTTTACGGCAAGCATCGGAGCAGTAGCGCACTTCGTCCCAATTTTTTGCCCAGGCTTTGCGCCAAGTCATGCATCGACCACAACAAAAATAAAGCTTGCTGGGCAGACTGCTTTTATTTCCTTTGAAGTCTTTAACCACCACTGCTCAAGGCCTCGTATGAACTGCGCGGTGACGGTTCACCTCTGAGCTACGCAAAGCCGCATGTTTCGTAGTACGGCCAGTTACACGCTTGCGCCAGAGTCTGAATGAAGCCGCCTTGAGTTCGCGCCGCATCAACGCAATCACTTCGCCTTCGGCCACACTGAATTGCAAGGCAATAGCGTCGAATGGCGTACGATCTTCCCAAGCCATCTCAATGACCCGAGACACATCAGAATCAGTTAGTTTGGTGGATGTAATCGATTTCAAGATTAATATTTTATACCAATCAGTATTTAAATGAACTATTAATTCTTTTTGGCGTATTTTTAAAGGGGAATTAGGGCTTCGCACCAGCTTAAACATCAAGCTTGTTGCTGTGCGTCCAATACAACTCTGTTAGCGCTTTCATGCGCCCATTCAAACGAAGAAGCTTCGGGTAATAACTTTTCGAGTGTGTTTGTAATACGGAGCAACTGTGGGTCGTCGTCCAGCGATTCGTCGCTGGTGTCATTGATGCAGAAAAACGGGATATGGCCAAATTTTTCGACAAGTAATTCAAACTGTCTTTGCGCTTGTGGAGTGCCCGTGCTGATATGCAAGGGGTTCAGCGTGCGCTGCTGAGCGTAGCCTGCTTGCACCATCCAACGCGGCACCAAGTCAGGCACGATGGGTGGTACGCTCCAGGATCTAAAAGTCGTGGAGCGCACTTGCTTAAACAACTGGGGCGCCAGCGCTTCCAACTCCAACATGGCGCTTTTCAGCATGGGGCGCGGGGCATGGGAGTACACCCTTGGGTCATGCAGGTAGCTTGGGAATTGTTGCAACAACCAGTCGCGTGACTGAATGGATGCATTAACCAAGGCTGTTCCGCTTTCTGTAACTGAAGTTTGAGCTACCGTTGAGGCTTCTGCAAACACTTTGAGTTGCGTGCCAAACCACCAATCCACGTCTACCATCGTGCCAAAAAATACATCGTCATTCAAATAAAAAAACTTTTCAGACAAGCCGGGAATGTGGTGCAAGTAAGATTCGATATGTCCAGAGTCAAAAACCCCTGCACTCGGTTGCGGCAGCAAGTCTAAATGATCTATCAGTGTCAAATACTTAGAAGGCCGCAACCAACTGGGCGTTTGCCCGTCCGTGACAATGTAAATATGTCCATGGTTTGGGAAAAACTTTTCTATGGAACGCAAGTTGAAGCGCAACTCACCATTGTCGCGGTACCTGCCTGGATTATTGCCATAAATAGCCAATTCGTCTGGGTGGCGCTCTAACCAGTTAGCATATGCGCGTCGCCTCTTGGCTTGCCAAGCTTGGTCCGATCCGTCTACCCACAGGTAAACCACATCAACTTTGTTAGGCCTTGTCTGCCTTGGAGCGGTCATTGAAAGTATTAGGTTGAATAGATAGTGACGCATTATCATTTGGATATGAAATCACGGTAACAGTTAGGGGTTTTAGCGTTGACGACGCGATTAGTTACATCTAGATAATTATCAACGAATCTGACGTGCGGTGGATTCAATACTATATATTTAATAGCTAACTATTGTTATAATACGCCGGCTACAGCCAAAATAGCTTCATTTTTCGGGTAATTGACCCTTTTTAGGGCATGATGGCACATGCTGGCAACAGCGTTAGGGTGACTTCTCATCCGCGAAGTGACGCACCTTTTGCGTCCAAGGAAAATGCCTTCATGAATGAAAAAATAACCGCCATATTGGCTCAAATGGCCGCGCTTGAAGACGATTTACGCACTGCGGTTCAAGAGCAAGAAAGCCACATGTTCTTCATCATCAAAGGCAAACGGGTGGAGTTTGAAAGCACTGTTAAGGCCGCGCACCGCAAGTTGAAAAAGAACTTCTTTAAATGGTTGGTCACCAATCGGCCGCAAAACCTGATCACCGGCCCCATCATTTACGGCATGATTATCCCGATGCTGATGATTGACCTGTTCGTCAGCTTTTACCAATTGGTATGTTTCCCGATCTATGGCATCACCAAAGTGCGCCGTTCAGACTACATTGTCTATGACCGGCATCACTTGGCTTACCTCAACTTTATTGAGAAGTTCCACTGCACTTACTGTGAATATGGCAATGGTTTGATGGGCTACATGGGTGAGATTTTGGCGCGCACGGAAGAGTATTTTTGCCCTATCAAACATGCCCACAAGATATTGGGCACCCACAAACGCTACAACCGGTTTTTGGACTACGGTGACGCTGCAAACTATGAGGCCAAGTTAGAAGAATACCGAGTTGGATTGGGTAAAGTGAAGTAAATCAGCGTAAAGTCCGCAAAAAAGCGTTCAAAAACCCGTTTAACCACCCGCTGGCCATACAAAAATGCGAGTTAAAGGGTGGCGTGTGGTGCCGTTTATGATGTTCGGGACAAAGGATTAAGCGCCGCATCTGTGCCCAGCGGACCACAACTGGAATATCTGCAAGCTCCGTATGTGCCCATTTGTGGCAATTGTTGGTGACAATGCCACCCAACGCCATGAACAGCAAGACGGCTTGCAGCGCCATCCAAGTTACGGATGTGTGCGGCATAGTGATGACTCCAGCCAGAATCGGCAAACAAACCAAACTGCTGGCCCCGTTCAGTTCGACAAAATCATGCTGCGTCATTTCTTGCGGGCGGACGTGATGCTCCCGAAAGGGCCGAATAAAAGCTTTCCCTACGATGGGCGTTTGGACACTGCCCCAAGAATCGAGGGCGAAATGCATAAAGCCGCTCATCAAATCAACCAACAGCCACGCAAGAATGGCTGCCGGCACTGCGATGAGCAAGAAGTAATAGCCTGCTGCCTGGCTCAAACGCACAAAAGCCCAAAGACTGAGTACTGCAAATACACCAATCGCTAAGTATTCCAGCATGCGTTGCCAGCAGCTGTAGGGTTGAGCAGCTGGCTCGCTCATGCTTGAATTTGAGTGCTTGCGCTACGATTCACAACGTGCAGATGTCTAGCAACCGCCTGAACGGATTGCCACCAAGTCATCTCAGCATAGTTGATTTGATGCGTGGCAAAGTGCTGCCGAACGATGGGTTGCACGGTGCGAAGCTTACTAGAAGGAACTTGCGGAAAGAGGTGGTGTTCGATTTGGTAATTCAGTCCACCAAACAACCAATTGAGCCATGCGTGGTTGCTGATACTGCGTGAGGTAACAGCTTGGTGCTCTAAAAAAGAGAATTTCTCGGCATCTTCGATCAGGGGCATGCCAATGTGGTTGACCCAAAAAATAGCGGCCAAATGTGGCCCCAAGATGAACATCGGGATGAGATACACCCAGAGAGCCGTAGTGAATGAAACGCCTAACAAGCCGCAAGGAATGCCAAACCAAAGTGCAAAGTGCAAAATCAAAACAAAGGCATCCAATGCGTAGCGACGCACTGCCAAGAACACCCCAAGTTGCGACAAATGCCTTTGGCTATGGGCAAAAAAGAAGGATAACGGCCAGATAAACAGGTGCTGGTAACGCAGCATGAAGCGTCCAACCCCGCGTTTCTGTTGTGCAGCGGTAGCCGTCAAAGAGACCACAGTTGCAACGCCCATATCAGGATCTTGGTTTTCAATCTGGCAAAAGCGGTGATGTGCGCGATGTCGGTCAATCCACTCGTCAAACGCAAGTCCCGTCACCACGGTCATGCAGAGTTGGCCCAACAGACGATTCAACCTTGGTTTTGAACTGATAGAGCCGTGCCCCGCATCGTGCCCAATAAAAGCAAATTGCACCATCAAGATAGAGAGCAGCACATAGCCCGCTGCGGCTTCGATCCAAGAGGTTTCAAACCAACTCAGGCGCAACGCAATGGAAAAAAGCAAAAACAACATCGCTATCTTGGTCAGCGTACGGGTCAAGTGCGGTGCCATCAAGCGCTGCGCCCTCACCTCCTCACTCATGGCTAACCAAATGGATCTGCCTTGGGTTGTCGTTAAAGCAGGTTGGGCGTAAATTTGCATGTGGTTTATTTATGGGAATTACTTGCGTAAATAGACGAGTTGATAGCTTGTTAAGTAGTTAACTCCAGCTTGTTCTACGCCCATGGTGGTGTCCAAGGCTTCACGCGCCTTTGAATTACGAATAAAAAATGTACCCTTAGCACTCTGTCCAGGTGCTAATTCGTTACCTTTCACCACTGGGCTGCGTTCAATATCTACTTTGACTTC
Organism: Polaromonas sp.; assembly: GCA_043775055.1. GTDB lineage: Bacteria > Pseudomonadota > Gammaproteobacteria > Burkholderiales > Burkholderiaceae_C > Aalborgiella. The sequence goes on along the minus strand of JAYVSU010000065.1, from coordinate 9,470 downwards.
TGTACCAAATTTCTCTGCTGATTCGCCCTTTTCTTGCGTCGTCACGGTAGAAACTCCAAGCCGTGTACGGATAACCATGGATGTGAATCGCAAAGGTTGATTGGACAAATTGGTGAGCGTACGCTGGTAAAAATCATGCTGCTGCTTCTCGTGGTCAGCCTTGTGGTTGGTATAGCCTTCTGGCGGCTGATGCCCCAGAAATGCAACTTTAATCAGCAATAGTGGCTTACCAGCTTTGTCATTCAGCGTGATTTCTTGGTCACGCGCCCACGGGTCGCTGGGTTTTGCAGGTTGCGCAAATGCAAATGCACTTGCCATCCAAATCAAACCAACATACAGTGTTTTTAAATTTTTAATACCCATGCGCTGTCTCCTGTTTGAAGAAAGCAGTTTATCGCAGAATAATGGCTGCATTCGTTGCAAAACACGCCATTACCTATTCTGCTATTGTGCTATTGCGCCTTTTGGGTTTAGTTCGACTTGATTGAATGGGAATACTTTATGAAGCTCATGCCTTTGCTTTTCATTAACGTTTTGACAGCGGTAACAGTTCAAGCATCGCATGCCGCAGACATCACACTGCAAGCCTGTGTGGTGGTTTGTTTCATATTGGCTCTTTTACGTTTGCGTATTCAGTCCCAGTAACCTTGACCATTGTGATGCTTTCGGCAGGAATACAGGCATACGGTTGCAACGGTCAGAGATCCGTGAAGCGACAAGTGACTTGACCAAGGACGCCGTAATCGACCGAAACATGATCACCAGGATTCACGTCTAGAGGAATCAGGCATGTGCCTGTCGTGACCGTCTGGCCGGCAGCTAGTTTGATACCAGTTAAGGATAATTCATTGGCCAGCCATGTAAGTGCTATTCGCGGGTCACCAAGCACGTTTGATCCGATTCCCTCGCGCTCAAGGCGATCACAGACCTTCCCGACCACACGATGCGATGCCAGATCAAGCTCCCGCCAGATTGCTGGCGCTTCAGGACCGAGCACAAAACGGTGTGCACACGCGTTATCGGCAATAAGTTGAGGAGCACCGACAACCGCAAAATCTGAATAACGCGAGTCCGGTATCTCGATTGCGAGATAAAGCTCGGAGACCGCACCGAGGACTTCGTCCAATGTATACCGACCGGCGCGTGGAGGTAGATCTCGACCCATACGAAACGCAAATTCAGCTTCTGCGACGCGCATCCTGTTCGCTCCGAACGGGATTTCATCGCCATCTTGATGCACCATTTCCTTCAGCAGACGCCCCGCGATCGGTCCATCAATGCCAATGTGTTTTTGACCCGCCGTGCTGGTCGCGGCGATTTTCCAGCCAAACAGAGGACAATTGTTAAGCGCTTCGATTTGTCCTTGAATCAGATACCCCTCTTCTCGGTTTGCAGGACGCAAAGCGGGAGGTAGGGATTCCAGCACCGTGCCGTCTTTCCAATGGTGTACGAGTAGTTTTGACGCTGCCTTTGCCGATTTAATGTCCATAAAACAGCCCCTAAGACGCCGGATAAGGTGATTTTACCGATGACGTGATAACACACCATCGGGCTCATGGATCGATCTGACTGTGCCCGAAACTCGGATGCTTTCGCCGCGCTGCGAGCTGATATCGACCTGCAAACGAGAGGGCATCCCCATGTCCTCACCCTGACGAATCACAATGGAGCCTTCATGTGGCCAGTCAATATCTCGCAGGTATCCCGCTAGTGCCGCAGCCGCTGCGCCTGTCGCAGGATCCTCATAGACACCGCCAAAGGGAAAAGGGTTTCTCGCGTGAAACAAGCTTGACTGTTCGGCGTAAAGCAGACTGAAGGTCAGCAAGCCTTCACGAAGTGCCAACTTTCGCCCCTTTTCCAAGTCATATCGCATCGTCCGAAGCGTTTCCCGATCCTTGAGTGCCAGGATGAGATGATCTCCGCCGCCATGGGCTGTCGCAGGTGGTATCCGGGGATCCAGTGCACCTCTGTCCATGCCAAACAGAGCCAAGGTTTCATTCAAGACTGCTTCCGACACGGGTCTGCTATGTGTGGGAGGCGATTGAAATGACGCACCCCATTCAGTTTCGGATAAATAGCCATCGACGGTGATTTGGGCACGATTGAGCTTGAGCGTGAACGAGCCGTCACCCAATCGACGTGCCAAGGCGGCACCGAGTGCGATGGTGGCATGTCCGCAAAAATCCACTTCTACATCAGGCGAGAAATAGCGTACTCGCCAGGCTTCTTCGACTGGCGCGGCGAAGGCAGTTTCAGAATAACCTACCTCTTTCGCTAGCTTCTGCATCACGGCTGCAACAGGCATTTCATCGCAGAGTACGACACCGGCGGGATTACCGCCCTGCGAACCGTTCGAAAACGCCGAAATGCGTTGTACGATCATCGTGGTTTAGTGTGTCCGAGCAATATTTCAGTCTCGGTCTCACCCTCACTTGCGTGCAGGCGGCAAATCCGTACAACTGCCATGCGCCACTTCGGCGGCCATGCCAATGCTCTCACCCAAGGTTGGATGCGGATGAATCGTTTTACCGATATCGACAGCGTCTGCGCCCATTTCAATCGCCAAGGCGATCTCACCAATCATGTCGCCAGCATGCGTGCCAACCATGCCACCGCCCAAAATTTTGCCATGACCATGCGCTTCTGGGGAATCGTCAAACAGCAGTTTGGTAACGCCTTCGTCGCGGCCGTTGGCAATGGCGCGGCCTGAGGCTGTCCATGGGAACAGGCCTTTTTTGACCTTGATGCCTTTGGCCTTGGCTTCGTCTTCGGTCAAGCCGACCCATGCCACTTCAGGGTCGGTGTAGGCAACGCTAGGGATCACACGGGCGTTGAAGGCTGCTGCGGCCAACTCTTTGTTGCCTTGAAGTTCACCGGCAATCACTTCGGCCGCCACATGCGCTTCGTGCACCGCTTTGTGCGCCAGCATCGGTTGGCCAACGATGTCGCCAATCGCGAAAATGTTGGGCACGTTGGTACGCATTTGGATGTTCACGGGGATAAACCCACGGTCTGTGACGCTGACACCAGCTTTGTCTGCAGCAATTTTCTTACCATTTGGTGTACGCCCCACGGCTTGCAGCACCAAGTCATACGTTTGCGGTGCTGGCGCAGTTCCGCCCTCTTCTGCAGCTGCAAACGTGACTTCAATGCCGGCTGGTGTGGCTTTGGCACCCACTGTTTTGGTTTTGAGCATGATGTTGTCAAAACGCGGCGCGTTCATTTTCTGCCAGATTTTGACCAAATCTCGGTCAGCGCCTTGCATCAAACCGTCCATCATCTCGACCACGTCTAAGCGCGCGCCCAGTGTGCTGTAAACCGTGCCCATTTCTAAACCGATGATGCCCCCACCCAAAATCAACATGCGTTTTGGCACTTCTTTGAGGGCCAAAGCACCTGTAGAGTCAACAACGCGTGGGTCTTCTGGCATGAAAGGCAGGCGCACCGCTTGGCTGCCAGCGGCAATGATGGCGTTTTTGAAAGCGATGACCTTCTTAGCGCCGGTTTTTTCTTGGGCTGTGCCTGAGGTTTCTTCGACCTCAATGTGGTTGGCGCTGACAAAAGAGCCATAACCGCGCACAATCGTGACCTTGCGCATTTTGGCCATAGCAGCCAACCCGCCAGTCAATTTGCCGATGACTTTGTCTTTGTGGCCGCGCAGTTTGTCGATATTGACAGCTGGTTTACCAAAATCAATACCCAAATCGCCCAAATGTGAAACTTCGTCCATCACCGCTGCGACGTGCAGCAAGGCTTTGGAGGGTATGCAACCCACGTTCAAACACACACCGCCAATGGTCGCGTAGCGCTCTACCAAAACAACTTTTAAGCCTAAATCTGCCGCTCTGAATGCCGCAGAATAGCCACCTGGACCACCGCCTAAAACCATCAAATCGCACTCTAAATCAACAGTACCAGCATAGTTTGATGCTATGCTTGTAATAGCTGCTGAGGCAACATTTACGACGGCTACAGTCGAATTTGATGCTGAAACTGGCGCTGTAGCTGCCGTTGAAGCCGCAGCAGTGGCTGGCGCTGCTGCTCCGGCGGAAGCCTCCATGGTGATGATGGCGGAGCCTTCTTTGACCTTGTCGCCGATTTTGATCAAGATGCCTGTCACCACACCCGCGTGGCTGGAGGGGATTTCCATCGAGGCTTTGTCGGACTCAACCGTGATCAAGCTTTGCTCGACTTTGACTGTGTCACCGACTTTGACCAGCAATTCGATGACGGCTACTTCTGCGAAGTCACCAATATCTGGAACTTTGATGTCTATATTTGCCATTTTGAGTCTCTCTTTTTACGTCTCTTTATCGCGTTTTTATTTCAATTTGATGGTGTACAAATCCATGGAACCGCCGGAGTTTTTGTCAAACTCGCAACCAGCTTTGATGCCCGCTTCGGCCACTTCACGCGCTGTTTTGGCTTTGCCAAAAGTCGCATGCATCGCCCCCAAAGCAAAGCCACGGCCAGAGCCAATGCCCCAAAACTCTTTGAACTCAAAGACTTCACGGTAGCTGTACAGGCCGTATATGCCTGAACTGTTGGCGATCAGCACGCTGAACTGGCTCGACTCATACGGGTCGTTGTCTTCTTCTTTGGTTTGCAAGAAGTAGGTGTCTTTCAGCATCGGGTGCAGTTTCAAAAAGGTGTCAAACACCTCGTCTTTGCTGCCAAACAAGCGCTCCGCCTTGGGCAAAGCGTTGATTGCTTTGCGCAGCGCCGGAAAGTGCGCCACCGTGCCAGCCATGCCAATATAGGTCGGGCCTGTCGCCGTGTCGAACTTGAAGATTTTGGTATTGTCCTCAAACCGATGGTTCAAGCGCGTGTCACCAAACGTCACCAAAGTCTCTGCAGCAATACAAATTTGCCCTGCTTTTTTGACAACGACAACCGTCGTCATAGCGCAGTCACCGACGAGCCGCCTTTAGGAGATTGCAGCCCCCTTGGGGGGCAATGAGGACACGCAGTGCCGAATGTGGGGGCTGTCATAGCAAGACGCGACGGAAGTCTGTGAGGACTTGGCCGAAGTAGGCGTTGAAACGCGCAGCTGAAGCGCCGTCAATGACGCGGTGATCCCATGAAAGAGATAACGGCAGCATCAATTTAGGCACAAACGCGCTGCCATCCCATTTAGGCTCGATCTGGCTTTTGCAAACGCCCATGATGGCGACTTCAGGCGCATTGATAATAGGCGTGAAATAGCGTCCGCCAATGCCACCCAAGCTTGAAATGGTGAAACAAGCGCCGCTCATATCTGCTGGGCCCAACTTGCCGTCTCGCGCTTTCTTGGCCAACTCGCCCATTTCAAGTGAGATTTGCATCACACCTTTTTTGTCAGCGTCTTTGATGACCGGAACGACCAAGCCGTTAGGCGTATCAGCAGCAAAACCGATGTGGAAGTATTTCTTCATCACCAGCTGGTCACCATCAAGCGAGCTGTTGAAGTCTGGGAACTTCTTCAGTGCAGCGACGCTGGCTTTGATCATGAAAGCGAGCATGGTCAGCTTGACGCCAGCCTTCTCGTTCTCTTTGTTCATTTGCACACGGAAGGCTTCTAGGTCAGTGATGTCGCAATCGTCATGGTTGGTAACGTGCGGAATGATGACCCAGTTACGGTGCAAATTAGCGCCGCTGATCTTCTTGATGCGCCCCATTTCCTTGCGTTCAATCTCGCCAAACTTGGCAAAATCAACCTTCGGCCACGCTAACAAGCCTAAGCCGCCGCCATCAGAAGCGCCAGAGCCAGATTTCTTGGCTACAGCTTCTGCCGCCATGGTTTTGATGGCGCCAGACATCACCGATTGGGTGAACTGCTGCACGTCCTGCTCGGTGATTCGACCTTTCAAGCCGCTGCCTTTGACTTCCGCCAACGGAACGCCCAGCTCGCGTGCAAACTTGCGCACTGACGGTGAGGCGTGTGGCAAACCTTGCGTGAGGGATGTCGGTGCATGAGCTGGAACCGCTGCAACAGTGGCTACAGCAGAAGCTGGTGCTATTGCTGCTGCAACTGCGGCAGGCGCAGCTGGGGCCGTTGTAGCAGCAACCGGTGCGGCAGCTGCAGGGGCACCCGCCCCTTCCAAAATAGCAATCAAGTCGCCAATGTTGACCTTGTCGCCCAGCTTAACTTTGAGCTCTTTAAGCACGCCGGCCGCTGAGGATGGAATCTCCATCGCCGCTTTATCTGACTCCACCGTCATCAAAGATTGCTCTAGTTTGATGGTGTCACCAACTTTCACAAGGATTTCAATAACGGCTACGTCTTTGAAATCGCCAATATCAGGCACATTGACCTCGATTTTGCCAAGAGGTCCTGCTGATGCAACAGGCGCAGAAGTTGCTACAGAAGGTGTAGCTGCAGAAGCAATAGATGCGCCGGCTAGAGCCGAGTTTGATGCTGCAGGCGCTGCAACCACAGCTTCACCAGCCGCTTCAACGATCAAAACCAAAGAGCCTTCTTTGACTTTATCGCCAATGACCACTTTGAGTTCTTTGACCACACCCGCGTGGCTGGATGGGATTTCCATCGAGGCTTTGTCGCTTTCCACCGTGATGATGGATTGCTCCACCTTGATGGTGTCGCCTACTTTGACCATCAATTCGATGACCGTTACTTCTGCGAAGTCGCCAATATCTGGGACTTTTATTTCTACCAATGCCATGTTCTTCTCCCGTTGTCTTTTATGTTGTTTGTGGTTGTCTGTTCAAATTAAGCACTTAGCTTAGGCATATAACGGGTTGATTTTGTCGGCTTTGATGGCGTACTTTTTGATGGCTTCAGCCACTTTGGCAACTGGCACGGCGCCGTCTTCGCTGAGCGCTTTGAGGGCCGCAACCACGATGTAATGGCGGTTGATCTCGAAATGTTCACGCAGTTTGGAGCGGAAATCGCTGCGACCAAAACCATCGGTACCCAGCACTTTGTAGGTGCGGCCTTTTGGTATGAACGGGCGAATTTGCTCGGCGTAGGCTTTCATGTAGTCGGTAGACGCCACAACGGGGCCAGCGTGAGCAGCGAGTTGTTTGCCTACAAACGAGACGCGTTGCGCTTCGGTTGGGTGCAGCAAGTTGTAACGCTCAGCATCTTGGCCGTCGCGCGTCAATTCGTTGAAGCTTGGGCAGCTCCAAACGTTGGCAGCAATGCCCCAGTCTTTTTCCAGCAACTCTTGCGCGGCAATAGACTCACGCAAAATCGTGCCAGAACCGAGCAATTGCACAGTGTTAGCCGCAGCTTTTGCCGCTGGCTTACACATGTACATACCTTTGATGATCTCAGCTTCCGTACCCGCTGTGAGGCCAGGCATCGGGTAGTTTTCGTTCAGCAAGGTGAGGTAATAGAACACATTTTCTTGGTTCTCAACCATGCGCTTCATGCCGTGGTGCATGATGACGCCGACTTCATGGGCGAATGTTGGGTCGTAGCTGACGCAGTTAGGAATCGTACCCGCCATGATGTGGCTATGGCCGTCTTCGTGTTGCAAACCTTCACCGTTCAAGGTGGTACGGCCAGATGTGCCGCCCAACAAGAAGCCGCGCGCTTGCATGTCACCCGCCGCCCAAGCCAAATCGCCAATGCGCTGGAAGCCGAACATCGAGTAGTACACGTAAAACGGAATCATGATGCGGTTGCTGGTGCTGTAGCTGGTTGCAGCTGCAATCCAGCTGCTCATGCCACCCGCTTCGTTGATACCTTCTTGCAAAATTTGACCCGCTTTGTCTTCGCGGTAGTACATCACTTGGTCTTTGTCGACCGGGGTGTAGTTTTGGCCAGCTGGGTTGTAAATACCGATTTGACGGAACAAGCCTTCCATACCAAAGGTACGCGCTTCGTCCACCAAAATAGGCACCACACGTGGGCCGAGAGCTTGGTCACGTAAAAGCGTCGTCAAAAAGCGCACATAGGCTTGCGTGGTAGAAATTTCACGGCCTTCTGCAGTCGGCTCAATCACAGACTTGAAGGTTTCCAGCGCTGGCACGGTGAATTGCTCGTCCGCTTTGGTGCGGCGATGTGGCAGGTAGCCGCCCAAGGCTTTACGGCGCTCGTGTAGGTATTGCATTTCTGGTGTGTCATCCGCTGGCTTGTAAAACGGCAGATCGGCCAACTGGCTGTCTGGGACAGGAATGTTGAAACGGTCGCGGAAGGCTTTGATGTCTTCGTCCGTCAATTTTTTGGTTTGATGGACATTGTTTTTACCCTCGCCCGATTTGCCCATGCCAAAACCTTTGACGGTCTTGATCAACATCACTGTTGGCTGGCCTTTGTGGTTGACTGCTTGGTGATAGGCTGCATAGACCTTTTTAGAGTCATGGCCACCGCGACGCAGGTCAAAAATCTCGTCGTCGCTCATGTGCGCGACCATTTCCAAGGTGCGTGGGTCTTTGCCGAAGAAGTGTTTGCGGACGTAAGCACCATCGTTGGCCTTCATGGCTTGGTAGTCACCATCCAGGGTATCCATCATTAGTTTGCGCAACGCGCCGTCTTTGTCACGTGCCAAGAGCGGATCCCAACCACTACCCCACAAGAGCTTGATGACGTTCCAGCCTGCGCCACGGAACTCGCCTTCTAGCTCTTGCACAATTTTGCCGTTGCCGCGCACGGGTCCGTCCAAACGCTGCAAGTTGCAGTTGATAACGAAAATCAGGTTGTCCAAATTTTCACGAGCGGCCAAGCCAATCGCGCCTAATGATTCGACTTCGTCCATCTCGCCGTCGCCACAGAAAACCCACACTTTGCGGTTTTCCGTATTGGCAATGCCACGAGCGTGGAGGTATTTCAGGAAACGAGCTTGGTAAATCGCCATCAACGGGCCAAGGCCCATAGAGACGGTTGGGAACTGCCAGAACTCAGGCATCAATTTAGGATGCGGGTAGCTGGACAAGCCCTTGCCATCAACTTCTTGGCGGAAATTGAGCAGCTGCTCTTCAGTCAACCGGCCTTCTAAGTAAGCACGAGCGTAGACACCCGGGGAGACGTGGCCTTGAATATAGAGGCAATCACCGCCATGATTCTCAGACTCCGCGTGCCAAAAATGGTTAAAACCTGCGCCAAACAAGCTGGCCAAGGAGGCGAACGAACCAATGTGGCCGCCCAACTCACCACCATCAACCGGGTGATGGCGGTTAGCTTTGACCACCATGGCCATAGCATTCCAGCGCATATAGGCACGCAAGCGTTCCTCAATAGCTAAGTTGCCTGGCGCACGGACTTCTTGTTCTGGCTCAATGGTGTTGACATAAGCGGTTGTGGCCGAAAACGGCATGTCGATGCTGCTTTGGCGCGCATGTTCCAGCAGCTGCTCCAATAAAAAATGAGCCCGTTCTGGGCCTTCTGATGCGATGACGGCGGACAAAGCGTCCATCCACTCGCGGGTTTCTTGTTTATCGGCGTCGCCTGTGTGTGAGCCAAATAGATTTTCTGGAACTGCTGACATGGTTGTCTCCTGTTGTGATGTCATCACTTGTTACTTGTT
>JAYVSU010000064.1:0-17615 GCA_043775055.1 Polaromonas sp. | reverse complement strand
GTCGGCCGGACACTGCCGACAGGGTACAACTTGGACCGGGACAGTGTTCTCAAACTCTGCCAACTATGGTGAGTTCTGGACATGGGCCTACAACAATGGCCAAGACGATTGGGCCTGGATCAAAAATTCGACTTACAGCCGTATTGTCTATGCCGATCCGTACGCTCCGACTCTCACAGTCACCGGTGTTTCGCCTACCCTTCTTGGTGAGTTTCTTTGCGCCAGCGGTGCCACTACGAAGAACGTCTGCAGTGCCGTAGTAGTGGGTGTTGGGTTTGCAAACCTCAGCGGGGCAACCGTGTTCGTAATTAATGCCAAGCGAAATGACAACATAACGGTGTGTACAGGTGGCGACTCCGGGGAGAGGTAACTTTCGCGACGCAGCAGCGGCTCCATGAAATCGGCGCTGCGCAGCGCGGCCAGCTCGCTCACGTGGCCTTCGTGCAGCCACGTTCCAGTGCGTTGCACGAGGCGAATCAAGCGGGTTTTGGCATCGTCACGCAGGGCTTGCACGCGCGGCTGCGTAGCCCAGGCGGAGATGCGTTTGCCGAATTCAGCGGGTAAGTGGGCAATCACTTCTTGCAGGTCTGTCGATACCGTTTCGGGCGCTGCGGATTTTGCACCTTGGCAGCCTTTGCACTCCCATTTGCCCGCATCAGCGCCGCCTAAGAGTTTGTCAAATTCATTGGCCACCAGCTCGCGGTGTTGATCCAAGTCGCTCAAAAAAAGGCAGCAATCAGCGTAGCCCATGGTTTGGGCAATCCACAGCAAATCTGCGTCTTGCGTGGGCAGGACGTGGGTCTGCTGGTCGTCTAGGTATTGGATGCGGTGCTCAACACGGCGCAAGAAGGTGTAGGCGCGGGCTAAAGCTTCGGCGGTGGCTGCAGGCATCAAACCGGCTCGGGCTACGCAGGGCAGGGCTTCGAGGGTGGGGCGTTTGCGCAGCTCGGGGAACTGGCCGCCGCGCACCACTTGCAGCAGTTGTACGGTGAATTCAATCTCGCGGATGCCACCGCGTGAGAGTTTCACGTCGTTGGCGCGCTCAGGCCGACCGGCGCTTCTGCGGTTGGATTCTTGGCGGATTTGGCGGTGCAAGTTGCGCAGCGCGTCAAAAACGTTGTAGTCTAGGTATTTTCTGAACACGAAGGGCAAGACGACGCTGCGCAAAGCGCTGGCCGAGCTAGGCTGGCTAGCTACAGAATTTTTAATGCATGTTAACGGCGCAACCACGCGGCTTTTCATCCATGCAAAGCGCTCCCATTCGCGGCCTTGTACTTGTAAATACTCTTCTAAAGCCGCCAGTGACACGGCGGCGGGGCCAGAGTTGCCGTTGGGCCGCAGCATCAAGTCGACCCGAAAGACGAAACCGTGCTCAGTCGTAGCGCCGACCAGCTCATAAATGATTTTGACGGCTTTACAAAAATACTCGTGGTTGCTGATCTGGCCACGGCCATCGGCGTTACCGGCGGTTTCACCGTCTTGGTCGTAGACATAAATCAAGTCAATGTCGCTGGAGACGTTCAACTCACGCGCACCCAGTTTGCCCATGCCGACCACCCACAGCTGAGCACGATTGGGCGGCTCAGTGTTACCCGAGTTGGTGGAGGACATAGGCGCACCATGGCGTGCATCAAGTTCATCGTAAGCAGCTTGCAGGGCTGCGTCCAAGGCCAACTCGGCCAATTCAGTCATAGCGCGGGTGACGACGGTTAGTGGCGCGCTTTGCTCACAATCTAACCAAATCAGGCGGTGCAGCACCAATTGACGCAGTACCCGTAGTGCAGCAGAGGTATCTAAACCTTGTGCCAGCAAGGCATCAAAGGTGCTTTGCATGGCAGGGCGTTGCGGTTCGCCAGTGGCTAGAAGTGGTAAAAAATCAGTATAGCGACGAGATAAGCGCTGGTACAGCCGTGAATGGGTGGAATCTGCGGTGGATGGAGCCATGACAATGAATCAAAGAGAGCGTGAATAAGTGCTTAGATGGGCTTTGTTTTTTGGTTAAATGAGTTACAAAACATGTCATCATCCCCAATGGGCGGAACTCTTACGGTGGCATAGCGTCATAATTCTGTCCTGTACGTATGAATCAAGTTACCCTTTACTCTTTTAAATTCTGGAAAATCACGGCCTCGGTGTCACGTTTTTTGCTCTGGTTGGCTGTGGCGTGCTGGGCTTTGTTCGTCGTTGCTTGGGTAGTCTTACATGGCGTGATTGTGCCCCGAATTGGCGATTTTCGCCCGAGGCTTGAAATTGAGGCCTCAAAGGCCCTAGGCGTACCGGTGCGAATAGGCGCCATCACTGCCACCTCAAGTGGCATGATTCCCTCGTTTGAGTTCAAAGATATTGCGCTTTTGGATAGCCAAGGCCGTGAAGCACTGCGTTTGCCGCGTATTTTGGCGGCTATTTCGCCGTCCTCATTGTTACAACTGAGTTTTGAGCAGTTGTACATCGACCAACCAGAGCTGGAAATTCGGCGCAGTTTAAATGGCAAGATTTTTGTCGCAGGGCTGGATTTTTCAAAAAATGACAGCAATTCGGGCGATGCTTTGGATTGGTTTTTCTCGCAGCCAGAGTTTGTGATTCGCAACGGCACGGTGCGCTGGGTGGATGAGCAAAGCAATGGCGCTATGGGTGTGCCGCCGCCACTTGAGTTGACCAAAGTTGATTTTGTCGCGCGCAACCCATTTAACAAACACTTGGTGCGCTTAGACGCCACACCGCCTGCTGCTTGGGGGGAGCGTTTGTCCTTGCGTGGGGTGTTCACACAATCGTTGTTGTCGACCGACAAAGGTAAGTGGCGCGACTGGGCGGGGCAGATTTATGCTGATTTCTCCAAGGTAGACGTTTCGCAACTGAGTCGCTACGTCAAATTCAGCAGCCAATTTGGCCGGGGTGTGGGTGCGGTAAGGGTCTGGACCAGTGTGGCCAAGGGCGCATGGGTGAGCAGCTCGGCAGACGTGGCTTTGGCGCAAGTTGACGCCACGCTGGGTGCGGGCTTAGAGCCTTTGGCGCTGCAGTCGATGACGGGGCGTTTGGTGGGCAAGCAAATCAAGCAAGGCTTTGAGTTTTCTACCCAAAACCTGCAGTTCCAAACCCGCGATGGACTGCGCTGGCCAGGGGGCAATGTGTTTTTCTCGCAAACGGAGCCTACCGGGAAGGTGCCGAATCTGGTCGCAGGCAAAGGTGAGTTTCGCGCCGATAAATTGGATTTGGCCACCATCAGCTTGATTGCCAATCGCCTGCCTTTGGGTGCAGAAACGCATGGCAAGCTGGTGAGTTATGCACCGCAAGGCGTGATTGAAACTATTGCAGCCACTTGGCAGGGTAATTTGGATGCACCGACCAACTTCGCGGCCAAGGGCGCGGTGACGGGTTTGCAGTTTGCATCGCAGCACAGCACGAAAAAATTAGGTGAAGGCGTCAATGTGCACGAAGATATCGGGCGCCCCGGTGTGCGCGGTGCGAAGGTGGATTTTGATGTGAATGCCCTGGGTGGCAAAGCCAAATTTGCCATTGAAAAAGGTGTGGTTGATGTGCCCGGTGTGTTTGAAGAGTCTGTAGTTCCTGTTGACCAACTCTCGGGTGACGTGCAATGGGTTGTGTCGCCATCTAAAAATGCAGGCAACAAAGGCGTTGCCAATGCGGAAGATGCTATTGAAGTCAAAGTCACCAACCTGATGCTCAACAATGCTGATGCACAAGGTCTTGCACAAATAACTTGGCGCACCAGTGACCCAAGCACAGCGATAAGTAAAAACAGATTCCCTGGCCAGTTAGATTTGCAGGCGAATTTAACGCGGGCCGATGCCTCGCGTGTCTGGCGCTATTTGCCAACGGGTATTCCCAAACCGGCGCGGGACTATGTGCGTGAAGCCGTGGTGCAGGGCGTCTCCAACGATGTGGACTTCAAAATCAAAGGTGACATGAGCGACATGCCCTCGAGCAATCCCAAATTGGGCGAATTCAAAATTGTGGCGAAGGTGGACAAGGCCAAAGTTGCGTATGTACCACGCAAGTTACAGGCGGCCTCGGATTTGCCGTGGCCAGAACTTCAAAAGCTGAAGGGCGATTTGGTGATTGACCGCAACAGCTTGAGCGTCAAAAGCACGAGCGTTGAGATTGCTGGGTTGCCCAATGTGCTTATTTCACAAGCCAATGTGTTGATTCCGGACTTTAAATTCACCACCGTCAGCGTGAATACCCAAGGTAAAGGGCCGCTGACCGAAATGCTCGGCTACGTGAATGGATCACCCGTCAAGCAGATGATGAATGAGGTGTTGGCCAAGTCCACCATCAATGGCACAGGAGACTTCAAACTGGAGCTGACATTGCCGATTGCAGACATCAACCGCTCACAAGTCAAAGGCAATGTGACATTTTTAGGTAATGACGTACAAATCACGCCGACAACGCCGCTCTTGGGGCAGTCAAAAGGTATCGTGAATTTTACGGAGAAAGGATTCGTCATCGTTGGCGCCCATGCGCAAATGCTGGGCGGTGAGATTCGGTTTGACGGCGGTAACGTTGCCCCGACAGTCAATGCTGCAAACACGACGGCATCTGCGGTGGTGATTCGTGGCCAGGGTACGGCAAGTGCAGTGGCGTTGCAGCAGGCGAATGATTTGAGCTTTCTGCCCAATTTAGCCAAGTACGCCACAGGCAGTGCGCCATATTCTGCAGAGTTGCGCTTCAGGCACGGGCAGTCTGAACTGTTGGTGCAGAGTACCTTAGTCGGCATGGCCCTAAATTTACCAGCGCCCATGAGCAAACCTGCACAAACGAGTTGGCCGTTGCGCTATGACAATTCTTTGATTGAAAAATCGATATTGCCAGAGCGTGATGGCCAAGTCAGATTAAAAGACCAAATATACCTGACGCTAGATAAGCTGGCAGAAGTCAAAATCACACGCGAACTACGCGTTGGAGAGCCTCGGGTGATTCAAGGCGGCATCAGCGTAGGTTTGGAGGCTGGAGAATCAGCCCCAGAGCCTGTGAGCGGCATCGCGGCCAATATCAATTTTGCGTATTTGGATGTAGATCAATGGACGAGCGTGCTCACTTCATTATCTAGCACGACCAACGCACCGAAACCATCGCTCAAAACACCAGCGGTTGCCGCTGCGGCTTCGGTGGCTGGTATTTCACAAGACTATGTTCCCAACAGTGTTGCTTTGCGTGCCAAAGAATTGATTGTGCAAGGTCGAAAATTTGAAAATATTGTGGTCGGTGGTTCACATGATGGATCGACTTGGCGTGCCAACATGGAGGCTCGCCAATTGAGCGGTTATGTGGAGTACCGTCAACCTGCTTCTGCAGTCGGTGCGGGTCGTTTGTATGCTCGGTTAGCGCGTCTGTCTGTAGGTGAGGCGCAAGCCAAAGATGTCGAAAAATTGCTGGATGAGCAACCCACAAGTATTCCTGCTGTGGATTTGGTGGTAGAAGACTTTGAGTTGAAAGGCCGCAAGTTTGGGCGCGTTGAGATCGACGCTGTGAATTTGGCAGCAGTGGCGAACAAAGGCTTTGCGGCTGGTCGAGAATGGCGTCTGAATCGTTTGAATGTGACCTTGCCTGAAGCTAAATTTGCGGCAACGGGTTTGTGGTCTGACACGCAGTCAACTGGATCGGGTATAGATGCGAGTGGACGAACGGCAGCTGAACGCCGTACGACCAGTATGGACTTCAAGTTGGATATTGCAGATTCTGGCCAATTGCTCACGCGCTTTGGTTTGAAGGATGTCGTTTTGGGAGGCAAAGGGAAGTTAGAAGGCCAATTGGTTTGGCGTGGTTCTCCTTTGTCCATGAATTACCCCACCATGACTGGGCAATTCAATGTCAATATCGAAAAAGGCCAGTTCTTGAAAGCCGATCCAGGCATGGCTAAGCTTTTGAGTGTGTTAAGTATGCAGTCCATCATGAAGCGGTTGACGCTTGATTTTCGCGATGTTTTTAGCGAAGGTTTTGCTTTTGATTTTGTACATGGCGATGTGGCTGTTGATCGCGGTTTGGCAACAACCAATAATATTCAAATGAGTGGTGTCAATGCTGTTATTTTGCTGGATGGGAAGTCAGATATTGTGAAAGAAACGCAGGATTTAAGGGTCTTGATAGCCCCTGAAATCAACGCAGGCATGGCCTCCTTGTTGGTGGCTACGGCGATTAATCCTGCCATTGGGTTGAGTACATTTTTAGCGCAATTGTTTTTACGTCAACCTTTGATAGAAGCCGCCACCAAAGAGTTACACGTTCAAGGCACATGGTCAGACCCCCAAATTACGCAAGTGGCGCGGTCAACCAAGCCGGAAATCAAAAAGCAGTAAGCTATGAATTCGTCGAAAAAGTCAATTTTGGAAAAGAATGAGGAGTCATTTTCATGAAAGTAGCTGCTATTCAGATGGTTGCCGGAAGTGATTTGCAGACCAATCTTGATCATGCCTATGGTTTGTTCAAACAAGCTGCGTTCATGGGCGCTGAGTTGGCTGCGCTGCCTGAGTATTTTTGTTTGATTGGTAGCAAGGATACTGACAAGCTGGCTATCGCAGAACAACTGTCTTTAGGTAATGATGACAACGATGCTGGGAAAATGCAGCGATTTTTATCGCAAACAGCGCGTGAGTTGAATTTATGGATTGTCGGCGGGACCATACCGCTTGCCACTCAAGACCCAAGCCATGTCCGCAACAGCGTACTGGTTTATTCACCCAAGGGTGAGCTGGTCACGCGCTATGACAAAATTCATTTGTTCCGTTTTGACAATGGCCGAGAGAGTTACGATGAATCACATGTGTTGGAGCGTGGTAACGAGCCTGTCGTATTCAATTTGCCATCTGTTGATGGTCATACCTGGCGAATTGGACTGAGCGTCTGCTACGACATGCGCTTCCCTGAGTTGTACCGAACACAACAAGCTGATGCATGGCTGGTGCCGAGCGCGTTCACCTACACCACAGGGCAAGCGCACTGGGAGGTGCTATTGCGAGCCCGAGCCATTGAAAACTTAGCCTACGTGATTGCACCAGCGCAAGGTGGTACACATCCTACTGGGCGACGAACTTGGGGGCACAGTATGATTATTGAACCTTGGGGACAAATTTTGGGTTTATTGGCAGAAGGTGAGGGCGTCGTCCTGGCAGAGTTAGACGCTAGCCACTTACAGCGCGTACGCAGCCAATTGCCGGCACTACAGCATCGTGTGTTATGAGTGAATGTCCGTCGAATCAACTTTTTTTGAAGCGTCAGATTCTGTGGGACTCAGCACGGGTTCACCATTTTTCCTGCCAGAAAACATGGTCCACCAAACGATCAAAACCAAGACAAGCAGCGCACCAAACGCTTCGAGTAAGAGCAACACCATGAAACGTTTCCTACAATTATTCTTAGAAGTTTTGATTGTAGGGGTGTTGGCCGCTTGTGTCAGTACCCATCCGATAGACGAAGTAAAAGCCAGTGCATCAGCCATAGATGACAACGACCCTTTGCCGGACAGTATTCTTCAAACTAAAAGCCGTTGGGTTCCCGTAAGGTGGCGGGAATTGCCTGGTTGGATAAATGATGTACAAAGTCTGCATGATGCTTGGGCTGCTTGGCTAAAAAGTTGTGAAAAGCCGGCGACAGCTTTGGTTGCTCTATGCGGTGAGGTAAGGAGTTTGAGTATTGCAAGTTCATCAGAGCAACGCGCTTGGATGATGCAAAAATTGCAACCTTATCGCATTGAAACCTTGCAGGGTCAACAAGAGGGTTTGTTGACATCTTATTACGAGCCGGTTTTGATGGCCTCACGTACGCCGCGTCCTGGGTTTTCGGTGCCCTTATATCGTCCACCCATTACTTTAAGTTCGAAAAGTCCTTGGTACACGCGTCAAGAAATAGATACAGTGCCGCAAGTTAAAGCGCAGCTTCGTGGTTTGGAATTGGCCTATGTGGCCGATCCTATTGATGCACTGATTCTGCACATTCAAGGTTCAGGGCGCGTGAATATGTTGGAGGCAGATGGTACGCGTCGCACCGTGCGTTTGGCCTTTGCTGCCACCAATGAGCAGGCTTATAAAAGTGTTGGAAGTTGGTTGCTGAATCAAGGCGGTACCCGAGATGTTTCTTGGTCGGGTATTAAAAGTTGGGTTGCTCAAAATCCGCTGCGCGTGAACGAATTGTTGTGGAGCAATCCGCGCGTGGTGTTTTTTCGTGAAGAGGTCTTGCCTGATGTGCAAACGGGCCCTAAAGGCGCGCAAGGTGTCGCACTTACGCCAGGGCGTTCAATTGCAGTCGACCGTGCAAGCATTCCCTATGGCGCACCGCTTTGGCTGGCCAGTGAAGGAGTGATACGTTTACAGAAATTGGTGTTTGCGCAAGACACAGGCAGTGCCATTTTAGGAGCTGTGCGTGCAGATTATTTTGCAGGGTGGGGCGCAGAGGCGGGAGAACTTGCCAA
The DNA here is from genome assembly GCA_043775055.1 of Polaromonas sp. Taxonomy (GTDB): domain Bacteria; phylum Pseudomonadota; class Gammaproteobacteria; order Burkholderiales; family Burkholderiaceae_C; genus Aalborgiella. Next base: position 9,190 of record JAYVSU010000064.1, on the reverse strand, counting down.
CAAGATCAAGCAACCGCTGAGGTTATGGGTCTTGTGGCCAAAATCGCGCTTTTGATACAAAAAACCCTCATGCAGAGCGCTTACTCGGCAGGTGACCCAACGGCAAGGTGCTGCTTGCTTTGACTTCACCCAAAGAAAAGCTGGTGTGCAGGTCTTTAACATTCGGTAAATTAATCAGTTGCTGGAGTGCGAAGTTTGAAAAGCTGTCCAAATCTTGTGCTACTACTTGCAGCTCAAAGGTGCCCGATCCACTGATGTAGTGGCAACTCACCACTTGCGGGAGTTTTTTAATAGCCTCTTCAAGCTCTCGGGTCACGTCACCTCGGTTGCGTTCTGCATCAAGGCGTACAAACGCCAATACGCCGAGGCCAATTTTGTGGCGGTCAATTTCTGCGTGGTAGCCTTTGATGAAACCACTTTCTTCCAAGGCTCGAACGCGTCGCCAGCAGGGTGCAGCAGATAAGCCGACACGGGATGCTAGTTCGGCATTGGTCAAACGCGCATCGAGCTGCAGTTCTTTCAATATCAAGACATCAAACTTATCAAGTGTTTCCATAATTGCATATTTTAAGCAAGATTTGTTCTTAAACGGGGTAAATTTAAGTAAAAATAGCAAACATTTACCCGCGTATCGCGCATACACTTTGCCTCATTGATACATATAAAAAATCGGGAGACTGAAGACATGAACGCACCGCTACCTGAGCACATCCGCAAAGCGCTAGAAACCGTCACACTAGACGACAAATATTCTTTGGACTATGGCCACGCCTTCATGAGTGGTGTTCAAGCGCTGGTCAAATTACCAATGTTGCAACGCTTGCGTGACCAATTGCAAGGCAAAAACACGGCAGGTTTTATCAGTGGTTACCGTGGCTCGCCGCTAGGTGGGTACGACCAAGCTTTGTGGAAGGCTGCACCGTATTTGAAGGCGCAAAACATTGTGTTCCAACCGGGTGTGAACGAAGAGTTGGCAGCAACAGCCTTGTGGGGCACACAACAATTGGGCTTCTCACCACCGGGGACCAACAAGTTTGACGGTGTGTTTGGCATTTGGTATGGCAAAGGGCCTGGCGTAGACCGCTGCTCGGACGTTTTCAAGCACGCCAACATGGCGGGTACGACAGAATTTGGTGGGGTGATTGCTGTTGCAGGCGATGACCACATTTCTAAAAGTTCAACCGCAGCCCATCAAAGCGACCATATTTTCAAGGCTTGCGGCTTGCCGGTTTTCTTTCCAGCCAACGTGCAAGAAATTTTGGATTTAGGCATTCACGCTTTTGCCATGAGCCGCTTCTCGGGCGTTTGGGCGGGCATGAAGACGATTCAAGAAATTGTGGAGTCCAGCGCCACAGCGATGATTGACCCCGAGCGCGTGAAAATTATCATCCCCACAGATTTTGAAATGCCCGAAGGTGGTTTGCATATCCGTTGGCCGGATGCAGCGCTGGAGCAAGAGGCGCGTTTGTTTCATTACAAATGGTATGCGGCCTTGGCTTACATTCGTGCCAATCGGCTTAACTACAACGTGATTGAAGGTAAAAATGACCGCTTTGGTTTGATTGCAAGCGGCAAAGCGTATAACGACACCCGCCAAGCATTGTTGGACTTGGGGCTGGATGATGCGACTTGCCGCCAATTGGGTATCCGTCTGCACAAAGTGGGCGTTGTCTGGCCGCTGGAGGCGCAATTGACGCGTGAATTTGCCACGGGTTTGCAAGAAATTTTGGTGGTTGAAGAAAAGCGCCAAGTCATTGAGTACCAACTCAAAGAAGAGCTTTACAACTGGCGTGCGGATGTGCGCCCTAATGTTTTGGGTAAATTCAATGAAGTGGAAGACGGTGCTGCGGCAGATTTCACAGGTGGCGAATGGTCCATGCCTAACCCAAGTGCCAATACTTTGCTGCGCGCCAATGCGGATTTGTCGCCAGCCATCATTGCCAAAGCAATTGCACAGCGCATCAAAAAACTGGGCTTGGATGGCGGTATAGGCAGCGACATGCGTGCGCGCATTGATACACAGCTGGCGATTTTAGAAGCCAAAGAGCGCTCTATGCACGTTCAGACCATACAAAGCTTGACTGATGCAGAACGTCAGCCATGGTTTTGCTCGGGCTGTCCGCACAACACATCCACCAAAGTGCCTGAAGGCTCGCGTGCTATGGCTGGTATTGGCTGTCATTTCATGAGTATTTGGATGGATCGCTCTACCATTGGCTTCACCCAAATGGGCGGTGAGGGGGTGCCTTGGGTTGGTCAACAACCGTTTACCACTGATCAACATATTTTTGCCAATTTGGGTGATGGCACGTACTTCCATAGCGGCTTGTTGGCGATTCGCCAAGCCATTGCGGCCGGCGTCAACATCACGTACAAAATTTTGTACAACGATGCCGTTGCCATGACGGGCGGCCAACAAGTCGGCGAGCGGCCAGAAGGGCACTCAGTCGTGCAAATTGCGCAATCAGTACGCGCTGAAGGTGCAGTAAAAATTGTCGTTGTGACGGACGAACCAGAGAAGTATGACGGTGTAACTTTGGTTGACGGCGTTGAGGTGCATCACCGTGACGAGTTGGACACGATTCAGCGGCAGTTCCGTGAGATCAAAGGCACTACCATCATCATTTATGACCAAACTTGCGCGACGGAAAAGCGCCGTCGTCGCAAGCGCGGCAGCATGGTGGACGTTGCCAAGCGGGTGGTTATCAACGAGTTGGTTTGCGAAGGCTGTGGTGATTGCAGTGTGCAGAGCAATTGTTTGAGTGTGGAGCCCTTGGAGACCGAGTTTGGTCGCAAAAGAACCATCAACCAAAGCAGCTGCAATAAAGACTATTCTTGCGTCAAAGGGTTTTGCCCAAGCTTTGTGACGGTTGAAGGTGGTCAGCTTAAAAAAGCCAGCAAAGCTAGTAACAAGACCGCCAATCCGTTTGCCATGTCAGCATTGCCGCAGCCAGTCGTACCCACAACCCCGCAAGCCTATGGCATTGTGGTAACGGGCGTTGGCGGTACGGGTGTCATCACCATTGGGCAGTTGCTCGGTTTTGCGGCGCATATTGAAGGCAAGGGCATCGTCACGCAGGATGCAGGTGGCTTGGCGCAAAAAGGCGGTGCGACGTGGAGTCATGTGCTGATAGCGGACCGGCAAGATGACATTCGGACCACGCGCGTTAGCATGGCAGGGGCAGATTTGATCATCGGTTGTGACCCGATTGTCAGCGCGAACAAAGAAACCGTGATGCGCATGCGCGAAGGGCGCACCCATGTAGCGCTGAACTCCCACAGCACACCGACTGCAGCTTTCGTCAAAAATGCCAATTGGCAGAATCCTGCGCAGGCTTGCGTAGATAGCATTGCGCAAGCGGTGGGTACCAATGGCGTGAGCAGTTTCAATGCAGATGCTTTAGCAACCTCTTTGATGGGCGACAGCATTTATACCAACCCCATCATGCTAGGCTATGCGTGGCAAAAGGGCTGGGTGCCGTTGCAAAAATCGTCCTTGATGCGCGCGATAGAGCTCAATGCTGTAGCGGTAGACAACAACAAAACCGCCTTTGAGTGGGGCTGCCGCGCTGCGCACAACTGGGCTGAGGTGGAGGCTTTGCTGACACCATTACAAGTGGTTGAATTTAAAAAACGCGAGCCCTTGGATGAATTGATTGCCAAACGGGTAGAGTTTTTAACCGCTTACCAAAACACGGCCTATGCTGATACATACCTTAATTTTGTACACAAAGTGCGCGATGTTGAAGCCAGCATTGCCGATAAAAATGCGGCTGTTTTAAAGCTGCCGCTGACTGATGCTGTGGTGAGAAATCTCTTCAAACTCATGGCTTATAAAGACGAGTATGAAGTGGCGCGACTGCACAGCGACGGTACGTTTGAGAAAAAAATTGGTGCGATGTTTGAGGGTGACTATAAACTCAATTACCACCTTGCACCGCCGCTCTTGGCTAAGAAAAACGACCGTGGCGAGTTACAAAAGCAACCATTTGGCCCTTGGATGTTGACCAGCTTCAAGCTCTTGGCCAAGCTCAAAGGTTTGCGGGGCACGGCATTTGACATCTTTGGCCGCAGTGCTGAGCGTCAAATGGAGCGAGCCTTGATCAGTGAATACCGGCACAGCATGGAGCAAGTGCTACAACAATTAAATGCTCAAAATTTAAGCACAGTCTTGGAGCTTGCAAGGATCCCAGAGCAAATAAAAGGCTTTGGCCACGTGAAAGAGCGCAATGTAGCTGCTGCCCGCTTGAAGTGGGCAGATTTGATGAAATCAATAGCTACTTGAAAATGGACGCTGAAGTTCTTGCTAAAAATGCTATATATTAAATAGCAAACTATTGAATAAATACGCCGGCTGCAGCTAAATTTAACGATATTCAAGCTAAAAATAAGTTTAAACGGCAAATTTAGCGATTTAGCCGGCGCGTGACGCGTGCATGTGATTAGATGCCTAGTCCAAGGTCAAAAGCGGATCTTTTCTCTTGACTTGTCGTCGCTTGACAGCGCGGCAACATAGACTGCGCCAACGCATCGTTTGGATAGCGCTGCAGCACTGCTTGATAGCGTATAGACGCTTCCTGCCAGTTACCTGCAACAAACGCTTCATAGGCAAATTTTGTTAATTTGCATAATTCTAGCGTATCTTCATCTGCATTGAGTATGGAATCCGAGCCTTCAGCGCCCTTCAAGCCCATCAGTTCATAAATCTGGAGTCTGGCGCGTCGCCCCTTCACATTCACTTCGTCAATCGGGCGCAGGCAGAGGCGTTCGCCCACTTCGCGATAAACCGCTTGGCTGATACAAATGCGGGTGCCGTAATCGTTATTAACACCTTCAAGGCGCGACGCCAAATTGACGCCATCACCCATGACGGTATAGCTCATGCGGTGCATCGAGCCAATGTTGCCCACCACCACCGCATCGCAGTGGATGCCTGTGCGAATGCGCAAAGGCTCAAGACCTTCTGAGACCCATTTTGCGTTCAATTTTGCCATGCGTTGGCTGATGCGGACTGCTGCAGCACAGGCGTGCCAAGTATGGTCATGTAGCTCATCGGGCGCACCCCAAAATGCCATTGCAGCGTCACCAATGAACTTGTCAATGGTGCCCATTTCTTCGTTGACAGACAGTGTCACCGCCTCTAAGTAGGCTGATACACGCATCAACAACTCTTGCGAGGGGCTGTTTTCTGCCATTGTTGAAAAGGCTTCAACATCGCAAAACATCACCGTTAAAAACCGGCTTTGTCCTCCTAATTGGAGCTGTTGATCAGACGCAATCAATTGTTTCACTAAACCTACAGGCACAAAGGCGGCGAATGACCGCACTGCATGGTCCAACGTGTCGACGGCACGTATCAATGACGAAATTTCACGAATAGGCGATGAATTCGCTATCAAGGGGGTTGAAACTTCGATACTACGCACCGCATTCACCTTACGCTCCAAGCGCTCAAGCGGCCGCGCGATCAGGCGTGACAAGAAATAGATGAACAAGACTTGCAAAGCAATAGCCAGCGACCCGAAAAAAAGCAGCCTTTCGTTATTTTCTTTGAGTGGGCCTGAAAAATCATCCAATGGTGCCAAGATCAACACTTGCCAATTTTTATTCACATTGGAAGAAAAATTTGAAAAACTGGCGGCGTATTCCTCGCCAGTTTCAGGGTGTTTGAATGTGAAATTTTCTTTGCTTTCTACCTTGGATTGATGCACCATCGCCAAAGCAGGTAGGTCGCTGTCAAGCATGCCGATGTGCTTGAGCTCGATATTTCCTCCAGTACGCTTGGTTTGCTCTTTTAAATTGGAGTTGGCAATCACTTTGGAGTGATCGTCAATGATCAAACTCATTGCTCTTGGGCTGACGATTCGACTGGCGAGAAATTGCGATAAATTGTCGAGTGTGATGTCTGTTCCAACCACGCCAACCAGTTTTCCTTCAACAAAAAATGGGGCCGCAATTGTGATGCCGGGTAGCCCCGTGGAAGCGAAGATGTAGGGTTCCGAGAGCGTGACTTTGCGGTTAATCGCTGCATCTTTGTACCAATTGCGCTGGCGCGGGTCATAGGTGGCAACTTCTTGTGAAGTGCCAATAGGCAAATCTTGCGTATTTCTGAAAATAAAAGCATCTACAGGTGGTTTGGCTGCGGTTTTTTCAGACCTGTCCAGCCAACGGTAGGCTATGGCGGACTCCGGCATCACCTCTTTGCCTTGTATCTTCAAGCCAACAGGCGTGCGTATGACCATGCGGAAGGTGCCATCTTCAAATCCGACGTATACGCTGCTGATGGTTTCACTGTGCGACAAAATGCTGTGCAAGTAGGCCCAAGCTTTGTCTTCTCGGTAAAACTGCTGCTGCTCGCTACCCAATGTGGCCGCTGCACTGACCAAGGACTCCAAGGGCACCAGCAAGGCATGGGTGTTGCTCACCGCTTCAAAGCGAAAGCGCTCCATCAGTTCGCGCGCATTCATGCGCGTCATCTTGTCGTTGGTGGTGTAGGTAAACCACAGCATCGCTGTAAAGATGGGGACGACCAAGATCACAAAAAGCAAAACAATGCTGGGTCGCAGACGAATATTCGAACTTTCGCCGCTGAGAGTTGGAAATAAGCTCATGCCAACCACCGCTTCGAAGTTACAGCCAGATTTTGGGAAATCCAATACGAAAAATGAGGAAATAGGTGCATAGTGCAGTTAGTTGAACTTTTGACGGCTTATTTTATGCCCAGAGTTAAGCGTTCACGTTAAAATCGTGACTTTGTCTACATTCAACTGAATTCGCGATTCGCGATCGGTTTCCTTACGATTTCTTCCATGACCGACATCCTGCAACCTGGCCTTCAATCCCTCTCTAAATCATTCGAGCCTGCCGCCTTAGAGGCGCAATGGGGGCCAGAGTGGGAGCGTCGCAACTATGCTGTTGCGGGCTACCGTGGCACGCAGCAAGCCAAAGACGACGCGCCGGCGTTTTCGATCCAACTGCCGCCACCGAATGTGACGGGCACGTTGCACATGGGGCATGCGTTCAACCAAACTATCATGGATTCGCTGACTCGCTACCACCGCATGCGGGGTTACAACACGGCTTGGATTCCGGGTACGGATCATGCCGGCATTGCAACCCAGGTCGTTGTCGAGCGCCAATTGCAAGCGCACAATATCAGCCGCCATGACATGGGTGCTACGCCTTTTGAGGCGCGTAAAAACTTCGTCTCTAAAGTTTGGGAGTGGAAAGAACAAAGCGGGAATACCATCACCACCCAAATGCGCCGCATGGGTGCCAGCGTGGATTGGAGCCGTGAATATTTCACGATGGACCCTAAGTTGTCCAAAACCGTCACCGAGACTTTTGTGCGCCTGTACGAACAAGGCCTGATTTACCGTGGCAAACGCTTGGTGAATTGGGATCCGGTTTTGAAATCCGCCGTCAGCGACCTCGAAGTTGAAAGCGAAGAACGCGACAGCTTTATGTGGCACATCGAGTACCCCTTCAGTGATGGCCCGCAAGTTTTGGGTGGTGTCGATGCGGGCACAACCGTGCGTGGTTTGCACATCGCCACCACCCGTCCAGAAACAATGCTGGCCGATGGCGCGCTGTGCGTTCACCCAGAAGACGAACGTTACAAGCATTTGGTCGGTAAATTCGTGAATTTGCCACTGTGCGACCGCAAAATCCCCGTGATTGCAGACGATTTCGTCGACCGTGATTTCGGCAGCGGCTGCGTCAAAATCACGGGCGCGCATGACTTTAATGACTACGCGTGTAGCCAGCGCCATGACCTACCGCTGATCACCATCTTCACGCTAGATGCGAAAATAAATGAAAACGGCCCGGCAGCTTACCAAGGCATGGACCGCTATGTTTGTCGTAAAGCAGTTTTAAAAGACTTGGAAGAACAAGGCTTTTTAGAAAAAGCAGTGCCACACAAAAACATGGTGCCTGTGTGTACCCGCTCTGGTCAAGTGATTGAGCCGATGTTGACTGACCAATGGTTTGTAGCCATGACTAAAGCCGATGAAACCGGTAAATCAATTGCTCAAAAAGCGATTGACGCTGTCGAGAGCGGTGCGGTGAAATTCGTCCCCGAGCAATGGGTCAACACCTACGACCAGTGGATGAAAAATATCCAAGACTGGTGTATTTCGCGCCAATTGTGGTGGGGTCATCAAATCCCAGCCTGGTACGACGAAGACGGCAAAGTCTATGTGGCACGTAACGAGGCCGATGCGCAAGCGCAGGCGCCTGGCAAAACGCTCAAGCGTGATGATGACGTGCTGGATACTTGGTATTCGTCAGCTTTGGTGCCTTTCTCTACCATGGGGTGGCCGGAGCAAACGCAGGATATGGACTTGTACCTGCCATCTAGCGTTTTGGTGACGGGCTATGACATCATCTTCTTCTGGGTGGCCCGAATGATCATGATGACCACGCATTTTACTGGCAAGGTGCCCTTCAAACACGTCTACATCCATGGCCTGGTGCGTGATGCACAGGGCAAGAAGATGAGCAAGTCTGAAGGAAATGTGCTTGACCCGGTTGACTTGATTGACGGCATTACTTTGGCACCGTTGCTGGAGAAGCGGACAACAGGTTTGCGTAAGCCTGAAACTGCGCCAACGGTGCGTAAAAACACAGAAAAAGAATTCCCTGAGGGCATCCCCGCTTTTGGTGCAGATGCGTTGCGATTCACGTTTGCGTCCTTGGCTTCATTGGGGCGCAATATCAGCTTTGACGCGAAGCGTTGCGAAGGCTACCGCAACTTTTGCAACAAGCTGTGGAACGCCACCCGCTTTGTCTTGATGAACTGTGAAGGCCAAGATTGTGGCCTGAACGAACACACCAAAGAAGAATGTGCGGTGGGCGGCAAGGCGCATGGTTATTTGAACTTCAGCCAAGCAGACCGCTGGATTGTCTCGACCTTGCAGCGGGTTGAAGCCGACGTCGCCAAAGGGTTTGAAGACTACCGCTTGGACAATGTTGCGACCAGCATTTACCAGTTTGTGTGGGACGAGTTTTGCGATTGGTATGTGGAAATTGCCAAAGTGCAAATTCAAACCGGCGATGCATCTCAACAACGCGCCACGCGTCGCACCTTGATTCGTACGCTGGAGACGATTCAACGTTTGGCGCACCCAGTTATCCCGTTTATTACCGAAGAACTCTGGCAGAAAGTCGCGCCAGTGGCGGGTCGTGC
>JAYVSU010000063.1:0-19590 GCA_043775055.1 Polaromonas sp. | reverse complement strand
GGCAACTACCTCAAAGGCGAGACGCCACCGGCATTTGACTTGCTCTACTGGAACTCAGACTCCACCAACTTGCCCGGCCCCATGTACACCTGGTACTTGCGCAATACCTACCATGAGAACAACCTCAAAGTGCCCGGAAAAGCCGTGGTTTGCGGCCAAAAGGTGGACCTCAACAAGGTCGACATGCCGGTTTATATTTATGGCTCGCGTGAAGACCACATCGTCCCGATTGATGGCGCTTACGCCACCAGCCAAGTCTTGCCGGGTAAAAAACGCTTCGTCATGGGCGCGTCGGGCCACATTGCTGGCGTGATCAACGCACCGGCTAAAAACAAACGCAGCTATTGGACCAACGAGAAAGCCAAAGACAAAGACAAACTCCCCGCCACCCAGTCGGACTGGATGGCCGGCAGCAAAGAGCACCCCGGCAGCTGGTGGACAGACTGGTCTGCCTGGCTTGCCAGCCACGGCGGCAAGCAAGTGGCAGCGCCTAAAGCTTACGGTGGCGGCTCAAAAACAAAATACAAGGCGATAGAGCCAGCACCCGGCCGTTACGTCAAAGCCAAGGCCTGATCAAAATTAGGTTTCAGATTTTCAGATTCTTAAACCTCTAATTCTTATTTATATAATTTTTAAGGAGACACCATGCAAGACATAGTTATCGTAGCCGCCGCCCGGACTGCTGTAGGCAAATTTGGCGGCACATTGGCCAAAACACCAGCCACACAGCTGGGTGGTGCCGTGATTGCTGAAGTCCTCAAACGCAGCGGTTTGTCGGCCGAGCAAGTGGGCGAGGTCATCATGGGCCAAGTGCTCGCAGCCGGTGCAGGTCAAAACCCCGCCCGCCAAGCCGTCATCAAAAGCGGTTTGAACCAAGCTACTCCCGGTTTGACCATCAACGCCGTCTGCGGTTCTGGCCTCAAAGCCGTCATGCTGGCTGCCCAAGCCGTAGCCTACGGAGACAGTGAGATTGTGATTGCCGGCGGCCAAGAAAACATGAGCGCATCGCCGCACGTCCTCTTGGGTTCACGCGACGGCCAACGCATGGGCGACTGGAAAATGATTGACTCCATGATTGTGGACGGCCTGTGGGACGTCTACAACCAGTACCACATGGGCATCACCGCTGAAAACGTGGCTAAAAAATACGGCATCACCCGCGAGATGCAAGACGCACTGGCACTTGCGAGCCAAACCAAAGCCGCTGCCGCACAAGACGCTGGCCGTTTTAAAGACGAAATCATGCCTTTCAGCATCGCGCAAAAGAAGGGCGACCCGATTGTTTTTGCCAATGACGAGTTCATCAACCGCAAATCTAACGCAGAAGGCTTGGCTGGTTTGCGCCCCGCGTTTGACAAAGCTGGCGGCGTCACCGCTGGCAATGCTTCAGGCATCAACGATGGCGCAGCCGCAGTAATGGTCATGACGGCAGCCAAAGCCGCTGCTCTGGGCCTCAAACCCATGGGCCGCATCGCCAGCTTTGCTACCTCGGGTTTAGACCCAGCCTTGATGGGTATGGGCCCCGTGTCTGCCTCCCAAATCGCCTTGAAGCGCGCTGGCTGGAACGCCCAAGACCTCGACTTGCTGGAAATCAACGAAGCCTTTGCCGCGCAAGCCTGCGCTGTGAACCAAGAAATGGGCTGGGACACCAGCAAAATCAACGTCAACGGTGGCGCGATTGCCATCGGCCATCCGATTGGCGCGTCTGGCTGCCGTATTTTGGTCACTTTGCTGCACGAGATGCAAAAGCGCGATGCCAAAAAAGGCATCGCCTCGCTGTGTATCGGCGGCGGTATGGGCGTTGCATTGACGATTGAGCGTTAAGTCATTAGCGTTAGACCCAGAGCGTTGATTTGACGGCTAAAACAGCTTAAAAGTGTCAAAATTAGGCATAATTTGGCTGTAGCCGGCATTTTTACTCAATAGTTTGCTATAAAATTAATAGTAAATTTGAGGTTTAATGACAATTTTTTAAATAGTTTTTAAATAGTTTTTTGAAGTTTTCCGATTTTTTTAGCAGTTAATAACCACAACAGGAGCATCACATGAGTCAAAAAGTAGCTTACGTCACCGGCGGTATGGGCGGCATCGGTACCGCCATTTGCCAACGCCTGCACAAAGAGGGCTTCAAAGTCATCGCCGGCTGCGGCCCAACGCGCGACCACGCCAAGTGGATCGCCGAGCAAGCTGCTCTGGGTTACACCTTTTACGCTTCTGCAGGCAATGTAGGCGCGTGGGAGTCCACCGTTGAGGCTTTTACCAAAGCCAAAGCAGAGCACGGCATCATTGACGTTTTGGTCAACAACGCCGGTATCACCAAGGACCGCATGTTCTTGAAGATGACCCGTGAAGACTGGGATGCCGTGATCGAAACCAACCTCAACAGCATGTTCAACGTCACCAAACAAGTGGTTGGCGACATGGTTGAAAAAGGCTGGGGCCGCATCATCAACATCTCTTCCGTCAACGGTGAAAAAGGTCAAGCGGGCCAAACCAACTACTCAGCGGCCAAAGCCGGTATGCATGGCTTCTCTATGGCGTTGGCGCAAGAAATGGCCAACAAAGGCGTGACGGTCAACACCGTCAGCCCAGGCTACATTGGCACCGACATGGTTAATGCGATTCGTGAAGACGTGTTGGCCAAAATCGTGGCAACCATCCCTGTCAAACGCTTGGGTAAACCGAGCGAGATTGCCTCCATCATTGCGTGGTTGGCGTCTGAGGACGGCGGCTACACCACGGGTGCAGACTTCTCTGTCAATGGCGGCTTACACATGGGTTAAGCATAGGCTAAACATGGGTTAATGGCTCTTTCCCGTTCATGCTGAGCCTGTCGAAGCATTGTGAGCCCTTCGACAAGCTCAGGACGAACGGGGAAGGGTAGAAAAAAGCCCTGCTAGCGAGGAGATTTCTCCAAGCTGCAGGGCTTTTTTCCGTCTTTTAAGCGTGAAAGCTCAGTTCAACAAGCCTTGGTTTTTCGCACTCGTCACCGCTTGCATGCGGGTGTGCACATTGAGCTTGCGGTAAATGTTCTTCATGTGCGTCGTCACCGTTTGCTCGCTGATGGCGGTCTCGTGGGCAATCTCATGGCTGGTGCTGCCGCGTGCCACCAAGCTCAAAATCTCCACCTCACGCTGGGACAGTTTTTTACCCGATGGCTCGGGGTTCGAATGCGATGCGTAGCGGGCTTGAAACTTGTTCAGCTCCGTGTGGTGCGCCTCTGTGAGCTTCAGCAGCAAGCGCCGCGCCAAGTTGGGGCTGATGAATGCGCCGCCATTGGCCACCTGCAGCACCGCCTGCGTGAAGTTGCCAAACCACGAGTTCTTCACCAAGTAGCCCGACGCCCCAAGCTGGAAGGCCTCCAGCGCGTTTTGTGCATCGTCTTTGACGGAAATCACCACCGCCTCGGCGTTCGGGCGCGTGGCTTTCATGTGTTTGATGAGTTCCAGCCCCAAGCCATCGCCCAAATGGGTGTCTACCAGCATCACGTCAAACATGTGCTTGGCAATCACCTGCTTGCCGTCACGCAGGTTGTTGGCTGTGGCCACAAGGTTGATGCGCGTGTCCAAGTTCAACTCCTGCGACACCACACTGCACATGCGCACGTCTGAGTCCACCAAAATCACCCGCAGCGGGTTGCTGCTTTGGCCCATCAAGAAGTTTGGCCACAGGCTGTCTGGGTTCTCCACGTAGGAGAACTGGCCAGACTGGTTCTGGTTCGCAATTTGTTTTGCCAACATACTGGTGGCAAGCCCCGTATCGTTTGACATCAAGTTCTGCATAACAATCCTCCTCAGGCGTGGTTATTTAGCTATTTATGCAACTTCAGCTTTGCTTAACCTACGTAAAAAGTTTAAATACCTTAAGTGACATTTGGATGTAAATATTCACAAAAGTTAAGTGAAAAGTATCAATAACAGGTCAGCAACTGCATAATCTGTAACATGGCGTACCCTACAACGTTCACCTCAGCGCTGGTTCCCGTAACACCGCAAAACATGGTGTTGCGTACCGTGTTGGTGTGCGACGTGGTGGAGTCTGTGCGCTGGATGAAAGCTGACGAGGCCACCGCCATCAAGCAGTGGCAACTGTTTGACCAAATCGTCAGGCGGCAAATCGTGCCCAAGTTTGGTGGCCGTATTGTCAAAAGCTTGGGCGACGGGCTGATGATGGCGTTTGCCGACTCGCCCACAGACGCCCATGCATCCCCGCAAGCGGCGCTCAGTGCAGCCTTTGCCATGCAAACCGCCGCCCGCGACATCAACCAACATGGCAACTTCATGCTGCGCGTAGGTTTGCACCACACCCCTGTGATTGTGGGGGAGGACGATATTTACGGTGTCGGCGTCAACCTCTGCGCCCGCATTACCAGTTTGGCCGGGCCAGGGGAGGTGATGATCACAGCCGAAATGCGCGACTTGTTAACCGACCAGCTCGATGCAGACCTTTTTGACATGGGCGAGTGCTACGTCAAACACTTGCCTGAGCCAGTCCGCGTCTACCGTGCGGGCCCCGCCGGTGCGCAGCCCATCATCGTACCGGTGAGCGACTACGCCGCGCCGCTGCAAGCCATCGTTGCCGTCATCCCCTTTGCTGCGCGCAGCATGGCGGCAGACAACCAGCTGGCGGTGGGCGAGATTATTGCAGACGGCGTCATCGGCCAGCTCAGCCGCACGCATGACATCAAAGTCATATCTCGCCTGTCTACGAGTGTGTTTCGTAACCGCATCAACACCGGCGATTTGAATGGCGTAGCCGATATTGAGAGCTATCTGGGCGCTAACTACATCCTGTCTGGCAGCTACATTGCGTTTGACAAAAAACTCATCGTCACCGCCGAGCTGTCGGAGACCAAAAACAACCACGTCGTCTGGATGGACCGTATTCAAGGCGAGATTGGTGACCTGTTGCAACTGCAAAGCGAGCTGTGCAACACCATAGCCAACGCCACCCACATGGCGATTGTGGACACCGAGGTGCAGTCCGCCCTCATCAAACCGCTGCCAACGCTAGAGAGCTATTCGCTGTGGCTGGGCGGCATCTCCATGATGCACCGCTCCTCCACCCGCAGCTTTGCGCGCGGCAAGGAGATGTTGGAACTGGTAAACGAGCGGCACAACAAGGTCAGCACCACGCATACTTGGTTGGCGAAATGGCACTTATTGCATACAGGTTCTGGCATGAGTGCGAATCCAGCCAAGGATGCTCAGCTTGCATTTGCCCACACGCAGCGTGCATTAGCACTGAACCCACTGGATGCGCATGCTATGGCAACCCAAGGCTTGGTTTTGAATCTGATGCAAGGCCAACCCGAAGCTGCGGGTTTGGTACTTGACCAAGCTGCGAGCTTATCTTCGAACGAGCCTATGGTTTGGTTGTACAAGAGTATTTGGGCACACATGTGGGGTGATTGCGGTCAAGCAGTGATCTTTGCAGAAAGAGCCAGTGCTCTGTCGCCTATTGATCCCATTCGATACTATTTTGATACTATTTTGGCAAATGCTTATGCTGGCGATTTCCAATCTGAAAAAGCAATATCTATTGCAGAACGGGCATTAAAAGTGAATGCAGTGCATGTGCCAACATTGCGTTGCTTATTGGTTTCGCAAGGTGAACTGGGTTTATTGGATGAGGCTAAGAAAACAATGGCTGCAATTTTGAAGCTTATTCCAGATTTCACTATTTCTAAATACAAAGCAATGGGCAATTCAAATAACCCAATGCGAATGCGCATCATTAAAGTTTTTGAGCAAGTCGGTTTGGCAGAGTAAATATTAACTTACAGAGGTAATGCTATGGGAAAAACTGGTGGTTTTACGGGTGGATTTACTGGCGGTTTCACTGGTGGATTCACCGGGGGGTTTACAGGTGGTTTTACAGGAGGCTTCGCGGGTAGCGTTTCAGAAAATACAGTCGTAGTGTCTGATGCTGTCAACAAGAGTCGTGAAGCCATTACCGTACCTTCCAGCACCGCCAACAACAGCACTGCAGCGCCCATACAAAAGCCTGATTTTCCCACGGGCAGAGACCTAGAGCACCGGCTAAAGCATTGGTACGAATGGGTGGACAGCAATTTGTTGCTGCAAGAGCTGCTGCAGCCCATTTCTTACGCTGTAGCACCAACGGGTAACGATGTGACCCTGCTGCTACATGGCACAGCACCTGCTGCAACCACGCTCAAACTCGTGCGGCCAAGTTTGCAGCGTTTTGTCAATGAAATTCCCGATGTGATTGCTGCAGCACAGCTTCGAGCAGATCGCGCTAGTGAAATATTGGTGCAAACCAACAACATCCCTGCCTTTTGGTCATCCATCTTAGGACTTTCGCAAGAAAGGCAACGCTATACGCTGCAATTGATGAGTGTGGTTGGTCAATTGGCTGTTTTTACAGGCTTGAGGTTCAAACACGAGTTTGCCTGTGCTCGCCCAGACGAGTATTCACCACAAATTCAACCCATGATTCCCACGCCGCTGCACGGCACCTACGTCATGGGGCACATGTGCGAGGCGGTGGCTATCACCGTCGTGCTGTGTGCGCTGCTCAACCCTGCAGGCGCAGGCGGAAGCGCCGCCCAACAAGCCACGTGCGACCAGCTCTGGCGCTTGGCGCTGCGTGTGGCTGAAAACCGCATCGTCGCCGGTTTGCACTTCCCGGTAGACACACTGGGCGGCATCGCCTTGGGCTACTGGCTGGGCAACTACGTGCTGCAAGCAGCGGGCATGGCGGGTGTAAGTGTGCCCAAAGATGCTGCTTTTGACCCTGTGGCGATGACCAGCATCGTGGGAGAAACATGGTTGCTCAACCTCAGCCGCCAGTACAGCGGTTTTTATAGCCCGGCGACGGGTCTAAATGTGATTCCAGCAGGCCCGAATTTTGACATCTTGAAACTGGTGTGGGGCAAAGCGGTTAAAGAGTGGGCTTACCCAAGCCCTTGATTTGAAGGAGCCAAGCCATGCAACTTACGCCCACCCAAACGCTGGCAGCAGCGCTTTTACCCACCTATTCAGACAAGTTTGATGCATATTTTTTAATCGCATTCAAAACCAACTTTGCCGACTACCCGCAAAAACTGCAAAACAAACCCAACTATGCCGTCACGCTCAGGTTGAAGTTTCAGGGCACACCCAGCAAACGGCTGGCTGACATGGCCCAGTTTAAAAGCCTGTTTACCCCCAACAGTGGCAACCTGCTAGCCACGGCGCAGCTAGACGGCATGCCTGGGCAAGACCAGTTTTTTGCCACGGCAGAGGTCATGCCAGCGCTTTTAAGCAACTTGGTGAGCTTGGCGTATGTGCAGCGCATCCATTTGGCAGAAACGCCCGTACCCAACCGCAACCTGCCACGCAACCGCGCCAAACCAAGCACGACAGCCGCGCCCGTACCCAAAACGACGCAAAGCAAGCTGTTAGCCATCATTGACAACGGTTGCCCGTTTGCGCATGAGGCTTACCGCGTCAACAACAACCAAAGCCGCATTTTGGCGATTTGGGACCAAGACGAGCGGCCAGACTTTCCAGCCACTGCAGGGCGTTTGCCGCAAGGCTTTGGCTATGGGCGGCAGGTAGACAGGGTGGCTATCAACGGTTTTGTAGCCGCTGGCTTTTTGAATGGTTCACCGCAAATCAGCGAGAGCGTGTGCTACCAGCAGGCAGAATACGAGATGATGAGCAACCGCGCCACCCACGGCAGCCAGTTGCTGGGTTTGTTGGCCTCCAGCAGCTATTCCCCCACCTTGCTAGAGCACAAAGCGCAAAAAGCGCCGCTTAACGACGCCGCAACCAGCGCAGACATTGTGTTTGTGCAGTTGCCAAGGCATGCGTTGCTGTCACCAAGCAAAGGCGCAGGAGAGCGCTACTTTTTAGACGGCTTGCGTTACGTGCTGAACTGCGCAGGGCCGCAAACGTCAGAAATTGACGCAGTCTTGGCCTATGGCTCAGACCTGGGCGCGCATGACGGTTCGGGGCTGTTTGAGCAAGCCGTGGCTAGCATGGTGCAAGAGGCTGCGGCAAAGGGCATCAAGTTCAACGTTGTTTTCCCGACAGGTAACTCGTTTGACGACAAGCGCCATGTGCAAGCTGACTTGCAAAATCTGGCGCAAAACAACGCTTTGCAGTGGGTCATGCCGTATGACAACAATGTGCCCGCTGTGTGCGAGTTTTGGCTCAATGCTACAGGCATCAATGGGGCTGTAGCCGTCACACCGCCTGCGTTGGGTGCTATACCTTTGATAGTAAATCTAGGTGAAAATGACGTTAAAACGTATCCTGCAGTCAATCCTTACTTCAGCGTTGCCGTCAAGGTATTTGCCGCACAAACGCAGGTGGTCGTTCAAGCTTCGCCTAGCGGCATGCCTGACCAAAACCGACCGATTGCACCTGTGGGGCTGTGGAATATCGTTTTTGATCTGCCTGTTGCAGATGGCTTGCCGACACAACTTGTCATAGACGCTTACGCCGAGTACGTGGGACGCAATGAGGGCTTCC
Source organism: Polaromonas sp. (assembly GCA_043775055.1). Classification (GTDB taxonomy): domain Bacteria; phylum Pseudomonadota; class Gammaproteobacteria; order Burkholderiales; family Burkholderiaceae_C; genus Aalborgiella. Next base: position 11,107 of record JAYVSU010000063.1, on the reverse strand, counting down.
CCAAGCGCGGCACTGAAACGCACTTTTTGTCACCCCAAGGCAGCCGCTTTGCCGTACAGGGCAGTGGCAGCATCATGGGCTCGGCTTGCGGCGCAGGCAGTTACGCCATTGGCGGCTATGTGGGGCTGCCAGACTACAAGCGCAGCAAATACAGCGGTGCTGGCCCTGTGCGCGGCGGTCAATATGCCAGCGGTTCGGATCCGAAAGGCGCTAAGTTCGTCGCCCCCACAGACGGCGGCTACTACGCACGTGGCATTTTGTGCATGGGCACACGTAGCGCGGTCTGGCAGCGCTCAGCCGGTACCAGCTTGGCAGCGCCGCAAGTGGCGCGTGAGTTGATGGTGACGGGGGCTCTAACGCCTATTCCGTATATCCCAGGCCCGCCGCCAACGTGGCCAGATGCAAATGGGGTGAAAGAGTTTGGTGAAGAGCGGTTGGCTTATCCGTAGATTGTCCGAGCCGTAAATTGCGGCCCAGAGTGACTCACCAACGCCCAGGCAGCTTCTTCAACAGCGTGATGCGGCGGTTGTCTACTTGGATGTAGCCGCCGCGCTCTAGGTCTTTCATCAGCTTGCTGACCATCTCGCGCGATGCCCCTACAAACGCAGCCAAAGCGGCGTGGGTAATGGGCTCGTGGATGCTGCGGGGCAGGGTGTCGTGGTGTTCAGTGCCGTTTTCGCCATTGTCGACAATGGGCGTGTCCGCAGTAGCCAAGCGGCTCAGGGTTTGCGATAGGCGGGCGTAGACGTCAAGCAGCGCCATATCCCGCGCGGCCATGGTGGCAGAGCGGGCTCTGGCAATGGCGGTGTGCAGCAGCTCCACCGCAAACTCGCTGTTCTCGTGCATGTAGCTCAGCACTTGCGCGTTAGACACCACCGCGCACACGCAGGGCTCCAGCGCCTCGACAGAGGCTGAGCGGCTGCCGCCGTCCAGTGCCATTTCTCCAAAAAATTCGCCAGCTTCAATCGTGCCGTAGGTGATTTCTTTACCCGTTGCTGCCGCACCAAAAACGCGTACGCGGCCTTTGATCAAAAAGTACATGGCATCGCCAGACTCGGCTTCGTTCAAAATCATTGCGCCTTGGCGAAAGCTGCGCTGTACGCCCATGTTGACCAGAGTTTCAAATTCAAAAGATGTCACGGCAGTGGTTTCTGAAGTAGGTGGGGGGTCAGTTGGAACAGGATTGGGGTTTAAATCAGACATTCACTTTATTCTTGCATGATGCTTGTACATTAACCTTACGTTAACAGTTGTAACATGTCAAGTTCGTCTTGCGTGAACCCAGCTTGTAGGCGGGCGGCTTGGTTGAAGGGTGGTTTCAGGCGCGGTGCGGCATGTTGCCTATGAAGTGTGCGGTAGTGGGCAATTGGGTCTAAACCATCCCGCGTACAGAGCCATCTGTACCAGTGGTTGCCAATGGCGACGTGGCCAATCTCATCATTCAAAATAATATCCAGCACCGCCAAGGCTTCTACGGCATAGGGCTTGCTTACTTTTCGTAACTTTGTTTGTATCAAAGGTGTCGCGTCCAAGCCACGCGCCTCTAGGGTTCTGGGTACCAAAGCCATGCGGGCGACCACGTCGTCTTTGGTTTTTTCACACATCACCCACAGTCCGCCGTGGGCAGGGAAGTCGCCGTAGCAATAGCCCAAGCTCTTCAAATGCGCTTGAATCAAGCTGAAGTGGTAAGCCTCCTCTTTGGCCACCCGCGCCCAGTCGCGGTAGTAGGCGTCGGGCATGTGGGGGAAGCGCCAAATCGCGTCTAAAGCGAGGTTAATGGCGTTGAACTCGATGTGGCAGACCGCGTGCATCAGCGCGGCATGGCCGTCTGGCGTGAAGGGGGAGCGCTTCTCAACCTGCAGTGGGTCAAAAATCAGCGGTTTAGGTGGCGCACCGGGTAAAGTGTGGGGCGCGATGGCTACGTCATTTGCTATATTAATAATAGCTAACTGAGCATATAATTCGCCGGCTAGAGCCAGTTTTTGCTCTAAAATAGGGGTTTTGAAGGCTTCAAAGGCGGTTTGGCGCAGTTCCATCCGTACAATTCTAGTATTTCTAAATGACTTAAGGGTACTGACATGGCTGTTTACCAACTTGACGATCTCGCCCCTCAAATTGCTGCCTCCGCTTGGGTGGCAGACAGCGCACAGGTCATGGGTAACGTGATTCTGGGTGAAGATGCCAGTGTGTGGTTTGGCACGGTGGTGCGGGGGGACACTGAGACCATCACCATCGGGCGTGGCACCAACATTCAAGACGCCAGCGTGTTACATGCAGACATTGGCAAGCCGCTGACGATTGGCGACAACGTGACGGTAGGCCACCAAGTCATGCTGCACGGTTGCACCATTGGCGACGAGAGCTTGATTGGCATTGGCGCGATTGTGTTGAACGGTGCCAAAATCGGCAAAAACTGCTTGGTTGGCGCGGGCTCGTTGGTCACCGAAGGCAAAGAGTTCCCAGATGGCTCAATGATCATAGGTGTGCCAGCTAAAGCGGTGCGGGCGTTGAGTGCTGAGCAAATTCAAGGCCTCAAAATGAGCGCGCAGCACTATATTGACAATGCTAAGCGCTTCAAGTCTGGACTGAAGAAGCTAGGTTGAAAAACGGCGTACTAGCCGCATTTGCACAGCCTGCTTTTTATTTTTACTGGTTTTAAATGTCTGAACTTCACAAATTTCTGTTTGATGGCTTGCCGGTTCGCGGCACCTTGGTGCGTTTGACGGACGCTTGGCAAGAAATCTTGCAGCGTCGCCAAAGCAATTCCACCACCGGGGCTTACCCAAAGCCGGTGAGCGAGTTGTTGGGCGAATTAACGGCAGCTGCGGTGCTGATGCAGTCCAGCATCAAGTTCAACGGCACCTTGATTTTGCAAATCGCCGGTAATGCAGGAAGCGGCCCCGTCAAACTCGCCGTAGCCGAGGTACAGTCTGACCTGAAACTGCGCGCCACCGCCACCGTGATGGGCGATGTGGCTGACAACAGCACGTTGAGCCAAATGGTCAACGCAAACAACCAAGGCCGCTGCGCCGTGACTTTGGACCCGCAAGACCGCTTCCCCGGGCAGCAACCCTACCAAGGTGTGGTGCCGCTGTTTGACGACCAACGCCGCCCGATTGAGAGCATTGGCAGCGTGTTGGAGCACTACATGCTGCAAAGCGAACAGTTGGACACAACGTTAGTCTTGGCTGCAAACAATACCGTGGCGGCAGGGCTGCTGATTCAGCGCTTGCCGATTCAGGGCGACGGTAATTTGGCTGGCAGCTTGGTAAGCAAAGCCAATGAAGACGAAATTGGCCTGAACGAGCATTACAACCGTTTGGCGCTGTTTGCCAAGAGCTTGAAGCGCGAGGAGCTGCTGGGTTTGGATGCCAACGAGATTTTGCACCGCCTGTTTTGGGAGGAAGACACCATCCGCTTCGAGCCGCTGCACCCGCAGTTTGCCTGCAACTGCAGCCGCCAGCGCGTGAGCAACATGATTTTGAGCCTTGGCCAAGAAGAAGTGGCCGGTATATTGGCCGAGCGCGGTGATGTGGAGGTAAGCTGCGAGTTTTGCGGCCAGCAGCACCGGTTTGACCCTGTTGATGCGGCACAAATCTTTTTACCAACAGCAGCGGTCCCGCCCATACCGGACGGTGTTCAGTAAATTCGAAGCTGAATCAACGCAAGCTCAGCGGAAGTTCAACGGATTAGGGCGCTGAAAAGTTTGTGTTCGCAAACTGGGTCAGAGCAGCGCTCACAGACCCAGAGCTTGGTTTTGGATCGTTGCGCCGATGGCATAGCCGGTTTAGCCAGGCCAAGACAATTCAAAGCATTTTCAAGCCGCGACGAGCCTTCGCCATAGACCACTTGGTAGTTGATGTTGCCGCGTGCCAGCGCAGCACGAATCAACGTATCCACCGGCTCGCGCACATGTGGGCCATCGCGCTGTAGGCCATCGGCCACCCAAGGCAAATCCAAACCGGTGACTAAAGTGTGGTCAAACGTGCGCTGATGCGCGAGAGCCATGTCGTACAACGAGCGGTCATCAAACAGCAAGTCGCTGTAAATAGCAATCATCAAAGGTGTGGTGTCGGCAATGACGATGTCAACGTCTGTAGATTCATTCACGCGCCGCGATTGCTCGGTCGCGATGCTGAGTTGCTCTTCAGGGCGTGGTGTGCGGGCGTGGGCGGCGCACCATTCACGCAGGTACTCGGGGACCAGAGCAGTGCTTTTACCGCTGGCTTGAAAGTGCGCCGCCAGTTGCTGCGTCAGCACTGTTTTGCCCGTGCTTTCCGCACCGAGCAGAGCGATTTTCAAAGGGCTAACTGCTTCTTCCATACACGCCAGCCCTGCACACTCATCGCCACAAACAAGGTGTACAAAATAACCGTGAGCCACAAGCCCTTGTAGGCAAACAGCGCAATGCTGACCACGTTAACAAGCACCCAAACCAGCCAGTTTTCAATGTATTTGCGCGCTAATAAAAATGTACCGACGATGCTGAGTGCGGTCGGGAAGGCGTCCCACCAAGGCACGTCGGTGTCTGTGTAATGCGCTAAGAAAGCGCCTACTGCACCAAACAACACGACGCTGGCGACTGTGCAAATGAGCAGCATGCTGCGGTCTAATCGCCGTACTTTCAAAGCTTCTCCCTCGGTGTGCACCACAGACTTGGCGCCACGCAACCATTGCAGCCAACCCCACAAACCCATCACCACAAAGAAGATTTGCAGGCTGGCGTCGCCATAGAGTTTGCTTTTCCAAAACAGCGCAAAGTACAGCACCGAGCTGATCACCGCCAAGGGCCAGCCCCAGTGAACTTCACGGATATTACACAGCACCATGGCTATCGCTAAAAAAAAGGCGACGATCTCTAGCCACGTGGTCGGGCTGCCCCAAGCTTTAAAAGCTTCTAAAAACAGAAAATCTGGCATGGCGATGAAGTTATGGGGGAAAGCTGAGAACTGTGCGTCTGGCTTTATTTTGAGACGTGCACAAAAATCTCGTCAGGCTTGATCATGCCCAAATCCGAACGTGCTTTTTCTTCAACCATTTGCAGGCTGCCTTGAACGTCTTTCAGATCTTCCACCTCCGCTTTCAACTGGCTGTTTTGCAGTTGCAAGCTGGAGGATTTGGACTTTATGTCACCGAGTTGCTTGTTCATTTGAGCAACATTGCCCAAGCTACCGCGTCCAAACCACAGCTGGGCTTGGAAGATCAGCAGCAAGCTGAGCAAGATGATGGTGACGATGCGTTTGGTCATCTCAACGCTAGCGCGTCAAATCAACGGATGCTGTAAAACGCTGCACGGCCTGGGTAGCTCGCCACTTCACCCAAGTCCTCTTCAATACGCAGCAATTGGTTGTACTTGGCGATACGGTCTGAACGGCTTAAAGAACCGGTTTTGATTTGGCCGGCATTCGTTCCCACTGCAATATCAGAAATGGTAGTGTCTTCCGTTTCGCCCGAGCGGTGGCTGATGACGGCGGTGTAACCGGCACGTTTGGCCATTTCAATCGCGGCAAAGGTCTCAGTCAACGTACCAATTTGGTTGATTTTGATGAGGATGGAATTGGCAATTTTCTTGTCAATACCTTCTTTGAAAATCTTGGTGTTGGTCACAAACAAATCGTCACCAACCAGTTGCACTTTGCTGCCGAGCTTTTCAGTCAAATGCTTCCAGCCGTCCCAATCGCCTTCGGCCATCGCATCTTCAATGCTGATGATGGGGTATTTGTCGACCCAAGTGGCCAGCATGTCGGTCCATTGTTCGGCAGTCAAGCTCAAGCCTTCGGCTTTGAGTTCGTACTTACCGTCTTTGTAAAATTCACTGGCTGCGCAGTCCAAACCGAGCACGATTTGCTCGCCAGCGACGAAGCCCGCTTTTTCAATCGCTTCCAAAATCATCAAAATCGCCGCTTCGTGGTTAGCCACGTTTGGTGCAAAACCACCTTCGTCACCGACAGCTACGCTCATGCCTTTGTCGTGCAAAATTTTCTTCAAGGCGTGGAACACTTCAGCGCCGTAACGCACAGCTTCGCGGAAGCTCGGTGCGCCTACGGGGATGATCATCAACTCTTGCAAATCCAAGTTGTTGTTGGCATGTGCACCACCGTTGACGACATTCATCATCGGCACCGGCATTTGCATCGCGCCGCTGCCACCGAAGTAACGGTACAGCGGCAAACCAGCTTCTTCAGCCGCTGCACGAGCCACAGCCATGCTGACAGCCAAGGTGGCGTTCGCACCCAAGCGAGATTTGTTCTCAGTGCCGTCCAAGTCAATCAGCGTGCGGTCCAAAAACGCTTGCTCGCTGGCATCTAAACCCAAAATCGCTTCTGAGATTTCAGTGTTGATGTGCTCAACCGCTTTCAACACGCCTTTGCCGAGGTAACGGCTTTTGTCGCCGTCGCGCAGCTCAATGGCTTCGCGCGAGCCGGTGGATGCGCCGCTAGGCACAGCCGCACGGCCCATGGTGCCGCTCTCCAGCAACACATCACATTCAACGGTGGGGTTGCCACGAGAATCCAAAATTTCACGGGCGACGATATCAACAATTGCACTCATTTTTTAGCCTTCAAAAAATACAAAAATAAAATCAAACTTCAAAATCGTTCTCTAAAAATCCATTTTTCTTGGTCACAGCATCCAGCGCGACCAAGGTTTCCAGCAAAGCCTTCATGTGCTTGAGCGGCACAGCATTTGGGCCATCAGACCAAGCATCAGCAGGGTTCGGATGCGTTTCCATGAACAAACCTGCCACACCGACTGCAACCGCAGCACGTGCCAAAACTGGCACCATGTCGCGCTGACCGCCTGACGTGGTGCCTTGCCCACCGGGCAATTGCACAGAATGTGTGGCATCAAACACCACCGGTGCGCCGCTGTCGCGCATGATGGCCAAGCTCCGCATGTCGCTCACCAAATTGTTATAGCCAAAGCTGACACCACGCTCACAAGCCAAGAAATTGTCGGGCTCCAAACCAGCTTCAATCGCTGCTGAACGCGCTTTCTCAATCACGTTTTTCATATCAGCTGGGGCTAAAAACTGCCCCTTTTTGATATTGACGGGTTTGCCGGACTGCGCCACGGCACGGATAAAGTCGGTTTGGCGACACAAAAATGCGGGCGTTTGCAGCACATCCACGACGCTAGCAACTTCTTGGATGTGCGAGATGTCATGTACATCGGTCAGCACCGGTAATTGCAATTGTTTGCGCACTTCGGTCAGTATCTGCAAGCCTTTTTCCATGCCGACACCACGCTTGGTGTTGCCGGAGGAGCGGTTAGCTTTGTCGAACGAGCCTTTGTAAATCAGCGGAATGCCCAATGTGGAGGTGATTTCATTCAGTCGACCAGCGACCTCAATAGTCATCTCCAGCCCTTCAATCGAGCACGTTCCTGCAATCAAAAAGAAGGGTTGATCCAGCCCGACATTGAAACCGCACAGCTTCATTTAAGCCACTGCCTTCAATGTTTTACCTGCCGCTTGATGATCCAACGCCGCCTTGATGAAAGCGTTGAACAGCGGGTGGCCATCCCACGGCGTCGATTTGAACTCGGGGTGAAACTGTACCCCGACAAACCAAGGGTGAACGGTACGCGGCAGTTCGACAATCTCGGTCAATTGCTCACGCTGCGTCTGAGCAGAAATGACCAAACCGGCTTTGCGCAAAGTGTCCAAATAGTTGACGTTGGCTTCGTAGCGATGACGATGCCGCTCGGTCACCACATCGCCATAAATGTCATGCGCCAACGTGTCTTTGGCCACATCGGAGCTTTGCGCACCCAAGCGCATGGTGCCGCCTAGGTTGGAGTTGGCATCGCGGGTTTTGATGGTGCCGTCAGCGTCTTTCCACTCGGTGATCAAGGCAATCACGGGGTTGGGGCTGGCGGGGTCAAACTCGGTGCTGTTGGCGGATTTGAGTCCGGCCACATTGCGCGCAAATTCAATCGTTGCGACCTGCATGCCCAAGCAAATACCAAGGTAGGGGATTTTGTTTTCACGGGCGAAGCGGGCGGTGCTGATTTTGCCTTCCACACCGCGCACACCAAAGCCGCCGGGCACCAAAATCGCGTCGAATTGGGCGAGTTGGGCCGCGTTGTCTGCGGTGATGGTTTCTGAGTCGATGTATTTGATCACCACTTTGGCGTGGTTTTTCATGCCGGCGTGGCGCAGCGCTTCGTTGAGGGACTTGTAGCTGTCGCTCAAATCGACATATTTGCCGACCATGGCAATCTGTACTTCTGCAGTCGGATGCGCAGTTTCGTAGACCAAATCGTCCCAACGCTTCAGGTTGGATGGTTTGGTGGACAGGCGCAGCTTGTCGCAGATCAGGTTGTCCAGTCCCTGCTCGTGCAGCATGCGCGGTACTTTGTAGATGGTGTCTACGTCCCACATACTGATCACGCCCCATTCGGGCACGTTGGAGAACAGCGAGATTTTGGAACGCTCTTCTTGCGGAATCGGGCGGTCAGCACGGCAAATCAAAGCATCGGCTTGGATGCCGATTTCACGCAATTGCTTGGCGGTGTGCTGGGTTGGTTTGGTTTTCAGCTCGCCGGCTGCAGCTATCCACGGCACGTAGCTCAGGTGGACAAAGGCGGTGTTGTTGGGCCCTAGCTTCAAGCTCATTTGGCGCACGGCTTCTAAAAACGGCAGCGATTCAATGTCGCCCACGGTGCCGCCGATTTCAACAATCGCCACGTCCACCGCGTCAGGCTCGCCAAAGCGTGCGCCTTTTTTGACGAACTCTTGAATCTCATTGGTCACATGCGGAATGACCTGCACGGTTTTGCCCAAATAGTCGCCACGGCGCTCTTTGTCGAGCACGCTTTGGTAGATCTGGCCGGTGGTGAAGTTGTTGGACTTGCGCATCCGCGTTTCAATGAAACGCTCGTAGTGGCCCAGGTCCAAGTCGGTCTCCGCGCCATCGTCGGTGACAAACACCTCTCCGTGCTGCAACGGCGACATCGTGCCGGGGTCGACGTTGAGGTAGGGGTCTAACTTGATGAGAGTGACTGTGAGGCCACGCGACTCTAAGAGCGCGGCTAAAGATGCTGATGCGATGCCCTTGCCAAGGGAAGACACCACACCGCCGGTAACGAATACGAATTTGGTCATGCCAGAATGGGTGCTGAACACCCAAGGAGGTGGAAAGCGTGATTATAAAGGTCTGCTACATTCCGATTTGAGAAAAATCGAAATTTGTAACAAAATTACTTCTTCAAAATATCTATGATGGATCATCTATGCGTGAGTATCTATGAGTGAGCTTCAAGGCAAACACATTGTCCTGGGCCTTTCTGGCGGTATCGCGGCCTACAAAGCGGCGGAGCTGTGCCGCACCATGGTCAAAGAAGGCGCGACCGTGCAGGTGGTGATGACCGAAGCAGCCGAGCACTTCATGACCAAAGTGACCATGCAAGCCCTGTCTGGCCGCCAAGTCTTTGGCTCGCAATGGGATGACACGCCGGTGAACGACAAAGATGGGGTAAGTATTGCCAACAACATGCCGCACATCAACCTCACACGCGGGGCCGATGCTATTGTTATTGCTCCTTGCAGTGCCGACTTCATGGCCAAACTGCTGCATGGGCGGGCTGACGAACTGCTGAGTTTGATGTGCTTAGCGCGGCCAATTGACCAGGTTCCGCTCATTCTCGCGCCCGCCATGAACCGCGAAATGTGGGCGAATCCAGCTACACAAAGAAACGTAGCGCAACTTAAGCAGGACGGCATCACTGTGCTGGAGGTGGGTGAGGGCGACCAAGCCTGCGGCGAGGTGGGCGATGGCCGCATGCTGGAGGCGGACGAGATTTTGGCGGATTTGGTCAGCTTTTTCACCCCCAAGTCGCTCTTGGGCCAAAAAGTCGTGGTCACAGCCGGCCCCACCTACGAAGCCATCGACCCCGTGCGCGGCATCACCAACCTGTCCAGCGGCAAAATGGGCTTTGCCATCGCCCAAGCGGCTAGGGAAGCGGGAGCCGTGGTCACGCTGATTGCCGGCCCCGTAAGCCTGCAGACGCCACGTGGCGTTAATCGCATCAACGTCAAATCTGCACAAAATATGCTTGTAGCCGGCTTAAAATATGCTAACTCAGCTACTATTTTTGTAGCATGTGCTGCGGTGGCTGACTGGCGGCCTGCCACGGCGGCAGAGCATAAGTTGAAGAAGGATGGCACGGGCAGTGTGCCGCAACTCAGCTTTGTTGAAAACACAGACATTTTGGCCACCATCGCCCAGTCCGAACGCGGCAAAAAGGGCTTGGCCGGGCAAGAGGATGGTTTGTTCTGCGTCGGTTTTGCCGCAGAAAGCCAAGATCTACTCGTCAACGCCCAAGCCAAGCGCCTGCGCAAAGGCGTGCCGCTGCTTGTCGGCAACATCGGCCCAGCCACCTTTGGTCAAGACGATAATGCGCTGCTGCTGATTGATGCGAAGTCCGCAAAAGAACTGCCCGAGCATGGCAAAACAGCGTCTAAACGCTTGCTAGCCAAGCAATTGGTCGCAGAGATTGCCGCCCGTTTGGGGCAGGCAGCGTAGAAACAGCCTCCGTTCGCCCTGAGCCTGTCGAAGGGTTTATGTAGAAGACTTTGACCAGCTCAGTCCGAACGGTTATTTTCATTTTTATAAAAAATATATACAAATCAACAAGTTATGAAGATTGATGTCAAAATCGTAGATGCCCGTATGGCCGACCAACTCCCAGCCTACGCCACCCCCGGCAGCGCTGGCCTAGACTTGCGCGCCTGCCTAGACGCCGCTGTGACCCTGCAACCCAACGCCTGGCAGCTCATCCCCACCGGCATCGCCATCCACCTAGACGACGCCAACTTCGCCGCCCTCATCCTGCCGCGCTCAGGCTTGGGGCACAAACACGGCATCGTGCTGGGGAACTTGGTCGGCCTGATAGACAGCGACTACCAAGGCCAACTCATGGTCAGCGCCTGGAACCGCAGCCCCACGGCTTTCACGATAGAGCCGATGGAGCGGATAGCCCAACTCGTCATCGTACCCGTGGTGCAAGCGCAGTTCAATGTGGTGGCTGATTTTGCTGCCGAGAGTGAGCGGGGCGCGGGTGGGTATGGATCAACTGGGAAAAGTTAGCAGGTAAAAGTTAG
>JAYVSU010000062.1:0-5797 GCA_043775055.1 Polaromonas sp. | reverse complement strand
CGTGCTTCTCAGAATTGGTAGTTCAAGGAGGCTCTTATGTTTACACATCTGTGCCTCTCTTAAGCTACTGTTTCGCGCACTTCGTAGTTGAATTCAAGTATCAATGCAAGCGTACGGAAAATGCTTGCTTTCGAATGGGAGTGTTTATTAACCCAGTTTCAGAGCTAACTTCTCAGCTTCGTCATGGGTATAACGTTTGAGCATTTGCATCGACTTATGACCAGTCATGCTGGCAACCTCGAATGGGTTCAACCCCTTTTCAAACAGACGGGATGTAGCCTCATGCCTCAGATCGTGAAATCTAAAATCTTCTAGAAATTCAGCTACTGGTTTAGCTTGTCGTTCAATGCAGTCCCTGTAATATTCAATTTGAGCTCGTTCGATACACCGCTTCCAGGTTTTTTGAAAGCTATCTGACTGTTTCCAATGAAAAACTTTGTTGCTTTTTGTTTTGGTTATCACAGCTGTAGCTTTAGGCGAGGCTGAGGTCGAGGGATCAGTTTTGATTTTCATGATGCTCGACATCGTTTTAAGCGTCTTCACTGCCAGTTTGGATAGAGCTACGTTACGGGTTTCACCATTTTTGGTATCACTTAGAAATGCGGTGCACTTTTTTAAGTCGATTCGTTCCCATTGAAGTTCAAGTAGCTCGCTAAGTCGCATACTGGTTTCGATAGCCAGCGTAATGATTTCCCGCAAGCCATGATTTAGCCCAGTATCAGCAGCTTTAAAGAGCCATATCAGTTCAATTGGACTGATTCGGCGATCGCGTGATTTTCCGAGTTTGGGCCTTTTGACGAGTTTTACAGGGTTATCAGCCAAATGGACTGACATATGTCGCCTACCAAAATCCACAACGCCTGAAAGGCAATTGATGTGATGAACAATGGTTTGGTTGCTTAGCTCTTCAAGTTCTAGATCCCTCAGCCAGGCGTTAATCGCCGGCGCACGCAAATTTGCTAAAAAGAGCTCGCCAAACTTGTTTTCAATTCTGGCCAGAATGGAGAGCTGCGATATTCCTCCGCGTGCAAGGGTAGGGAGGTGAACTTTTTTGTACTCAACTATGACTTCAGAGAAAATGGTTCGTTGGGTGGTGCGATCGAGTTGATCGATTTCACCACGTTCAATCATCAACTCGGCTTGTTTGGCCCAGCGCTCAGCGTCTTTTTGATACAAAAACGTCTTTACGAGATCCGGAAAACCTTTTTTACGCACTATGGCCTGCCATTGCAGCTCGCCACGGTTTCGAATAACCGCCATGTTTTTAACCCTCAGTGTGACATATGTGTGACAATAACACTTACATCATACTTTAAGTTGTTTATAAACAATAGGTTATAGATGCTTTACTTTCGCCTTCTAAGCTGAGGGTCGTGGGTTCGATCCCCTCCGGACTGACCAGAAATCAATAGATTAGCGTAACACCAGCACGGGGATATGTGTATGCGTCAATACTTGCTGCGTTTCACTGCCCAGTAAGATGCGCTTGATGCCACGACGGCCATGAGACGCCATCACGATCAAGTCGCATTTGTGTTTTTTGGCAGTTGCAATGACCGCATCTGAAACAAGATCCGATTTAACCGTGATAGCCTTCGTCTTAACGCCTTTGCTCTCGGCTGTCTTTTGAACGGCATCAACAATAGCCTGACCGTGCTCGACCCATTGCTTCTCAACTCGGTTGATTTCAGTGGCTTGAACTGTCAATCCACCTTCAAAGTAGCTTTGTGGATAGCGTGGAACAACTTTCAAGGCAACCAATTCCGCACCTGAAAGAGCCGCTAAAGCGATCGCGCTGTTAACTGCCTTTTTTGATAAAGTGGAGCCATCTGTGGCTACAAGAATTCTTTGGTACATACGTTACTCCTGATGTTCAAAACATTAAGATTACACTTGCTGTACGGCGCAGGCTTGATCTTTGTCAAGCAAACGTCGTATGCCATCAGGTAACCTACGAGCTATGCCAATAGTTAGTTTTCCTCATTTATCAGTGACTAATGGTAATTTGCTCAGCGCGCTAAACAATTCACCGCTCAAACCCGATGACGTTGGGTTAAATGAGTTGTCAGTATTAGATGACCCCCAGGAATGGTCTGCCTTCAGCCGCCTAGATACTCACAGGGCAGACTGTTGGGAGTCGAATTTACAAATTGAAGGTATGCATTGTGCAGCTTGCGCACTGACGATTGAACAAGCTTTGTTGAGCGTGCCTGGCGTTATTCAGGCAAGTGTGGGCGCGGGTAGTCACAGGGCTCGCGTTGTTTGGTCTTCAGCGCAGGTTCAGCCTTCTGGTTGGATGGCGGCTATTCAAACTGCCGGCTATAGGGCGGTGCCCGCTAACGATGCTTTTGCGCGAGAACGCCGTAAGAGTGAATCTCGTAAAGCGCTGTGGCGACTGGCGGTGGCTGGGCTGTGCATGATGCAGGTCATGATGTATGCATATCCTGCTTATGTGGCGGCGCCTGGTGATCTAACTGCCGAAATGGAGCAATTATTGCGCTGGGCATCGTGGGTTTTGACATTGCCCGTTATTTTTTTTTCATGCGGTCCTTTCTTTAGCAGTGCGATGCGCGATGTGCTGCAGCGTCGCATCAGTATGGACTTGCCTGTAGCTTTGGGGATGTTGATTGCGTTTGCTGTTAGCACGGCGGGGACGTTTGACCCGCAAGGAAACTTTGGTCGAGAGGTGTATTTTGACTCGCTGACGATGTTTGTTTTCTTTCTACTAGCAGGGCGCTGGTTAGAACTCCGTTTACGAAATCGTACGGCAGGGTCCTTGGAAGCGCTGATGAATCGTTTGCCGGACAGCGTAGCTCGTTTGTCTAGAGACGGCAGTTATGAGCGTGTGTCAGTTAGGCGCTTACTGGCGGGTGATGTGATTCGTATTTTGCCTGGTGAAACCTTCCCTGCAGATGGTGTTGTGCAAGAGGGCGAAACGATGGTTGATGAGTCGCTTTTGACCGGCGAGTCGAAGCCTGTGTCGCGCGGCGTTAACGGTAATGTGATTGCTGGAAGCCATAACCTATCAACTGTTGTTCAGGTGCGGGTTGAAAGAACGGGTGAAGCAACTCGTTTTGCCCAAATAGTGTCGCTGATGGAGAGTGCTTCAACGACCAAACCACCCCTAGCTCGGCTGGCAGACCGAGTCGCCAAGCCATTTTTAATGGGTGTTCTGCTGGCTGCAGGAATATCGTGCGCCTTTTGGTGGGCGAAAGACCCCGGACACGCGCTCATGGTTGCCGTCGCCGTTTTGGTGGTGACCTGTCCGTGTGCGCTTTCGCTTGCAACACCAGCGGCGATGTTAGCTGCAGCAGGCACGTTAGCACGCAAAGGGGTTCTGGTGCGCCGATTAGAGGCCCTCGAAATGCTGGCTTCCGTAGATACGGTGATGTTTGACAAAACGGGAACTTTAACGCGAGATGCCATGGTGCTAGCCGTAACCAAGACCAGAAAGGGTGCTTCAGCTACGCAGGCACTTGCTATAGCTGCATCTTTGGCGCAGTATTCACTTCATCCGGTATCGAAGGCTTTGGTTTCTGCAGTGGGTTTCTCCACAGAGTTTTCAAAATGTCGCGTGGAGGGTGTTGCGGAAATTGCTGGCGCAGGCGTCTCGGGGCGCGTTTGGTGCGATCAAAATTTAAGCGGGGTGAGCGAGGCGCCAATGCAAATGCGTCTTGGATCAGCCCACTTTTGCGGTGTGAAGAGCGCCGAATCGAGTGATGTACAAGCCTATTTAAGCGATGAGCACGGTTGGCTTGCTACTTTTGAGTTTTTTGAAGATGTCCGTTCTGATGCTCGCAGCACGGTTTTAGCGCTGCAGCGCGAGGGAATTTCTGTTCATTTATTGTCGGGTGACAGTTTGAATTCTGCTGAACGGGTTGCTTCTCAGGTCGGTATTGACAAGTTTCAAGGAGCCTGCACACCGCAGGCAAAGTTGGATTTCTTACACGACTCACAACGATTAGGTCACAAAGTGGCTGTTGTCGGGGATGGTCTGAATGACGGACCCATTTTGGCGGGTGCGCATGTGTCGTTTGCTTTTGGACAAGCAGTGCCTTTGGCTCAAGCACAGGCAGATTTTGTAGTGCTTGGCAGCCAACTAAACTCAGTGGCAAATGCATTGCTTTTGGCGCGCCGAACTTTACGGGTTGTTCGGCAAAATCTTTGGTGGGCTGCTATTTACAACGCGGTCTGTGTGCCTTTGGCCGTAGTTGGTTGGCTTCCGGCATGGCTGGCAGGTCTCGGAATGGCCATCAGCTCGCTGGTGGTAGTGCTCAATGCTTTGAGGTTGTCCAACAATGAGACATCAATGGAGAAAATGTAATGGACATCTTGTATTTGCTGATACCTCTGTCAGTCATTTTGGTGTTTTTTATCCTCGGAGGTCTCTGGTGGGCCATCAATCGCGGTCAATTTGATGATATTGAGGCTGAGGGTGAAAGAATTCTTAAGGAATGATAAGAATTCTCTTGAGGGTTTGATTTACGTCAAACGGTAAACGCATTTCCCATAGGAAAATTGTTACAAATAAACTGAGCAACTGATAAGAGGTGAAAATGATATTTCCAAACACGCAAGCAACTACCTACAACGACAAAGTTGTCAGGCAGTTTGCCATCATGACGGTGGTGTGGGGTGTAGTCGGAATGCTGGTTGGCGTCATTATTGCCGCCCAGTTGACATGGCCGGAACTCAATTTTGGCATTCCATGGCTGTCCTATGGCCGATTACGTCCTTTGCATACAAACGCTGTCATTTTTGCTTTCGGAGGCTGTGGGCTGTTTGCCTCTGCTTATTATGTAGCTCAGCGAACCTGTCAAGTTCGACTCTTCGGTGATAAATTGGCGGCTTTCACCTTTTGGGGATGGCAGTTGGTTATTGTGGCGGCAATTATTTCGTTGCCACTTGGCTATAACCAAAGTAAAGAATATGCCGAATTAGAGTGGCCTATAGATATCTTGATCACGCTGGTTTGGGTGTCATTTGCCATTGTGTTCTTTGGCACCATCGGCACACGAAAAGTTCGTCATATTTATGTGGCGAACTGGTTTTTTGGCGCTTTTATCATCGCGGTGGCTTTGCTGCACTTGGTGAATAGCGCGGCGATCCCAGCTGGTTACATGAAGTCTTATTCTGCTTACGCAGGTGTTCAGGATGCCATGGTTCAGTGGTGGTATGGCCACAATGCGGTGGGTTTCTTCTTGACTGCGGGTTTCTTGGGCATGATGTATTACTTCATTCCTAAGCAAGCTGAGCGTCCAGTGTATTCATATCGCTTGTCGATTGTTCACTTCTGGGCATTGATTTTTACCTATATGTGGGCGGGCCCGCATCACCTGCATTACACAGCTTTGCCTGACTGGACGCAGTCTGTGGGCATGGTCTTCTCTTTGATTTTGTTGGCACCCAGCTGGGGTGGCATGATCAACGGCATCATGACTTTGTCAGGCGCTTGGCACAAACTGCGCGACGACCCAATTCTTCGTTTCCTGATCGTGTCTCTGTCTTTCTACGGTATGTCGACTTTTGAAGGCCCGATGATGTCGATCAAAACGGTTAACGCACTGTCTCATTACACCGATTGGACTATCGGCCACGTGCATTCTGGTGCGCTAGGTTGGGTTGGTTTGGTCACCATGGGTTCTATGTATTACTTGATTCCACGTTTGTTCGGCCAGAAACAGATGTACAGCGTCAAAGCGATCGAGATTCATTTTTGGACTGCAACCATCGGTATCGTCATCTATATTGCAGCGATGTGGATTGCCGGTGTCATGCAGGGGCTGATGTGGCGCGC
>JAYVSU010000061.1:0-4447 GCA_043775055.1 Polaromonas sp. | reverse complement strand
GGCTTGGTTTACTCCCGCCCCGGTTATGGCCGCTCCACGCCAAGAGATACCAACGAAGCATGGAACCCTGACTTCATGCATAAACAGGCTTTTGAAGTCCTGCCTGCCTTACTCAGAGCCCTAGAGATTGACAAACAGGCCGATCAAATCTGGCTTTTTGGCCATAGCGACGGCGGCTCCATCGCTTTGCTGCACGCAGCACATTTCACGACCAGCGTGGCAGGCGCCATTGTGGTAGCTCCACATATTTTGGTAGAAGATATATCCATCAGCAGTATTGAACAAGCGCGTTTGGCTTACTGCAACTCTGAGCTAAAGAGTCGTTTAGGCCGTTACCACGACGATGCTGATTCTGCCTTTTGGGGTTGGAACAGCATTTGGTTACATCCTGAATTTCGCAGCTGGAACATTGAAGAAAAAATCGAATCCATCAAGTGCCCGGTTTTAGCCGTTCAAGGGCTTGACGACGAATACGGCACGCTTGAGCAAATTCGTGGCATTGCACGACGCGTTCCACAAACCCAGCTGTTAGAAATTGCTAATTGCGGTCATTCCCCGCACCGCGACCAGCCTGCGGCCTTGATGACAGCTGTAACCGCTTTTATCAAAAGCCACTAAGTACGAGGCTTAAGATTTCGTGGCGGGGCGACCATTCGCCCACACCCACAAAGCAGCGCCCCCAACAATCATCGGCACACATAACCACTGCCCCATGCTCATTCCGAGTGACAAGTAGCCCAAATGCGCATCCGGTTCGCGGAAAAACTCTGCCGTGAAGCGCAACACACCGTAGCCAAAGAAGAACGCGGCCGATACCAGTGCCTCTTTGCGCTCTTTACGAGCATACATCCATAGCAGCACAAACAGCAGCAAGCCTTCTAGCAAAAATTGATACACCTGCGACGGGTGGCGCGGCGCATCGCCATAGCCTCTGAACACCATGCCCCACGGCAGCGACGGGTCGGCCAAGCGTCCCGGCAGTTCGCCATTGATGAAATTCCCCACCCGACCAGCCGCCAAACCCGTAGGCACACAGGGCACACCAAAGTCAATCACTTGCCAAAACGGTTTTTTACGTGAATAGGCGTACCACACCATCGCCACAATTACCCCCAACATACCGCCATGAAAGCTCATTCCGCCTTGCCAAACTGCAAAAATCTCTAGCGGGTGCGCCAAGTAATAAGCTGGTTTGTAAAACAAGCAATAACCAATCCGACCGCCCAAAATGACGCCCATTACGCCAGCAAACAAAATGTCTTCGACATCGCGGCGTGACCAAGCGCCCGCCCCGGTGATGCGTGCAAAGGGCTGGTGTTTCAACCTGCGGTAGCCCAAAACTATGAACAGGGCGAAAGCCGCCAAGTAAGTCAAACCATACCAATGGACGGCCAAAGGGCCAATTTGCAGCGCGACAGGGTTAATTTGAGGATGAATCAGCATGCGTTTATTGTGCCTTGAATTGCGTTGCTCAAAAATGCCTACTAAATCACACAATTCCGTTTGAATTAGCTGTTTGCTTGTTTTTGTAACACTTTGACTTTGAAGGCTCCTAGAATCCGCCTCGGATGCAGCTTTATGGGTGCACCCATAAGGCTATTTACTATATCAATCAACAGAGGAATCTTTATGTTCGAAACTCTCATTCGCGAAGCGGCAACACGGTTTGGTCTAGGTGACAAAGCAGGTCCATTGGTCCAAATGCTATTGGCCTATATCACCAACAAAGACACCGGTGGACTGGGCGGTTTTGTGTCCAAATTTACCCAAGCAGGTTTGGGCAACGTCGTCACATCGTGGTTAGGTGGCGGTGCAAGCGCACTACCCGTCAACCCCACTCAGCTTGAGTCTGTACTCGGCGGCCAAGGCGGCTTACTTGGTAACTTGACTTCAAAATTAGGTGTGAATGCAAGCACCGCTACTTCAGCGATCGGCTTTTTGCTGCCTGCCATCATTGGTAAATTGACCCCTGGTGGCGCGATTCCAACCTCTTTGAGCTCTGAATTGATGGGCTTCATCAGCGGTGGCAAGGACTTGCTCACTGGCGGCGCTGCGGCAGTAGCTGGTGGCGTTGCGCATGGTGCAAGCGCTGTCGCCGGTGGCGTTGCGCACGGAGCAACTGCAATCACCGGTGGCGCAGCTGCTGGTATGGCTGCTACAAAAGCTGCAGCTGGTGCAACCACCAAAGTTGCTGGCCAAATGGCGGGTGCAGGCATTTCTGCCGGTAAAGCTGCTGGTGGTGGCTTGATGAAGTGGTTGCCTTGGTTGGCAGCTGGCGCAGCAGCCTTGTTCTTGCTGAGCTATTGCAACAAGCCTGCACCAGTCGCCGTAGATGCGACCAAAGCAGCAGCTATAGCGACAGTTGACGCAACAGCTGATGCCGCTAAAGCCGCTGCAAGTGCAACAGCCTCAGCCGCCACAGCAACTGTAGATGCAGCTAAAGCAACCGCTGACTCAGCCAAATCTGCTGCAGACGCTGCGGCAAAAGCAGTCGCAGAAGCTATTCCAGCAGGTGCAGGCGCGATTGCCTCGATGTTTGAAGGTGCACCAGCGCTTAAAGTTTACTTTGACACTGGCAAGGTTGAAGTTGCGCCTGAGTTTGCCGCCAAATCTAAGGACATCGTGGACTACCTGAAAGCCAATGCAGGTGCAAAAGCCGTGGTTTCTGGTTACAACGACCCAACTGGCAATGCAGCTGCTAACGCTGAATTGTCGAAAAAACGCGCTCAGGCCGTGGCTGGAGGCATCAAAGCCGCTGGCATTGCTGAAGACCGCGTGTTGCTCGAAAAACCAGCCAACACCACCGCTGGCGCCGCTTTGAGCAATGCTGAAGCACGCCGCGTGGAAGTGACTATCCGCAAATAAGCAATCAGCCCAAGCGCTTAACTGGCTTGACAAGACAAGGGAGGCTTCGGCCTCCTTTTTTCGTTGTATGCGATGCAATTTACCGTTTAAGAGGTTATTTTTGGTTGTAGCCGTCTTATTTAATCAATAGTTTGCTATAAAAATAATAGTGTTAAAAGCATTTTTGTAGATTCCAAAGGCTTTCTATAATAGTGATGTATCTGACTCACCTTTACACACAACAGCACCACCGACCATGACTATTTTGAACCCCCGCAGCAAAAACATCACCGAAGGCAAATCCCGCGCACCGAATCGCTCCATGTACTACGCCATGGGTTACGAAGAGGCTGATTTTAAGAAGCCGATGATTGGCGTGGCCAACGGTCACAGCACCATCACACCGTGTAACTCTGGTTTGCAAAAGCTTACTGATGCAGCGATTGCCGCGATTGAAGCCGCCGGCGGCAATGCGCAAGTCTTTGGCACACCGACGATTTCTGACGGCATGGCCATGGGCACCGAGGGTATGAAATACAGCTTGGTCAGCCGTGAAGTGATTTCTGATTGCATCGAAACCTGTGTGCAAGGCCAGTGGATGGACGGCGTCTTGGTGGTAGGCGGTTGCGACAAAAACATGCCAGGCGGCCTGATGGGCATGTTGCGCGCCAATGTGCCCGCCATATACGTCTACGGCGGTACGATTTTGCCGGGTCACTACCAAGGCAAAGACCTCAACATCGTGAGCGTGTTTGAAGCCGTGGGTGAAAACGCCGCTGGCCGCCTGAGCGACGAAGACTTGCTGCAAATCGAGCGCCGCGCCATCCCCGGCACCGGCTCTTGCGGCGGTATGTACACCGCCAACACCATGAGTTCGGCGTTTGAGGCGCTGGGCATCTCCCTGCCCTACTCGTCCACCATGGCCAATCCGCATGACGAAAAGCTCAACTCCTCGGCTGAATCTGCCCGTGTGTTGATTGAAGCCATCAAAAAAGACATCAAACCACGCGACATCGTGACCAAAAAGTCGATTGAAAACGCAGTTGCCGTGATCATGGCAACTGGTGGCTCCACCAACGCGGTGCTGCATTTCCTGGCTATCGCTCACACAGCAGGTGTGGAATGGTCGATAGACGATTTTGAGCGTATGCGCAAGAAAATCCCCGTGTTGTGCGATTTGAAGCCTTCTGGCAAGTACTTAGCGGTTGATTTGCACAAAGCTGGCGGTATTCCGCAAGTCATGAAAACCTTGATGGCTGCTGGCTTGCTGAACGAAGACTGCATCACCATCACCGGCCAAACCATTGGCGAGGTGCTGCGTGGTTTGCCTGAGCTGACCGATGTGCCGCGTGCGGATCAAGACGTGATTCGCCCCATCACGAATCCGATGTACAAAGAAGGTCACTTGGCGATTTTGAAGGGTAATTTGTCGCCTGAAGGCGCTGTAGCCAAAATCACCGGCTTGAAAAACCCCGTTATCACCGGCCCCGCCCGTGTGTTTGATGATGAACAATCCGCGCTGGCGGCCATCTTGGCCGGCAAAATTGTGGCCGGTGATGTGATGGTGTTGCGCTATTTAGGTCCCAAAGGCGGCCCAGGCATG
>JAYVSU010000060.1:0-18993 GCA_043775055.1 Polaromonas sp. | reverse complement strand
CCCGCGTGGGTGATGGGTGGCGTGAATGCTCTTCAAACGTTCCCGCGCCACATGGGTGTAAATGGTGGTCGTTGAAATATCTGCATGCCCCAAAAGCAGTTGCACGGCCCGCAAATCGGCCCCGTGATTGAGCAAATGCGTTGCAAAAGCATGCCGCAATGTGTGGGGCGACAAAGGCGTGGTGATGTGGGCGGCCAAAGCGTGCTTTTTCACGATGTACCAAAACATCACCCGCGTCATGCCTTCGCCCAAATGGGTCACAAACAAATCTTGCGTTTGCTGTCCACCCAAAATTTGCTGGCGCGCTGCTTCCAAATAGCGCTCTATCCACAAACGTGCTACTTCGCCAAACGGCACCAAGCGTTCTTTATTGCCTTTACCCAGCACACGCAGCACACCCTCATTCATGCTGACGTTGAAGACCTTCAAATCAACCAACTCGCTCACCCGCAGACCACTGGCGTACATCAGCTCCAACATGGTGCGGTCACGCAAGCCCAGCGGTTCGTTGACTTCAGGTGCTGCCAACAAAGCTTCTACTTGGGCCTCGGTCAAAGTTTTGGGAACACGCAGGGCTTGTTTGGCGGCTTGCAGCTTGAGTGTGGGGTCAGCGCGCAGGTAGCGTTCGCGCAGCGCCCAACGGAAGTAGCGCTTCAAAACCGTCAAACGCCGATTTGCCGACGTTGCTTTGGTGGCGCTGTGTTTGGCCGAGAAGTAGGCGTTGATGTCCAACTCAGCGCAATCATCTAAGCCGCGCGATTGCGGCGTCAACCACTGTGCGAAGAGCGTTAAATCGCGTCGATACGCTTCTAGGGTGTTTTTAGACAGCCCATCTTCAAGCCAAAGCGCGTCGATGAAGCTGTCTATGTGGTTGGCAGGATGAACCTCTGTGGGAAATTCTTCTGCAGATCGTGGCTTTCTGGGCAACTTATAACTCGAATTTACTGATCAAGCTTCAACTTAGCCACGTCCACCACTTTTTTGTAGACTTCATATTCAGCCTTGATTTGCTCGGCAAATTGCTCGGGTGTATTGGCCACAACAAAGGAGCCGGTGTCTTCAATCCGTTTGCGCACCGCAGGGTCTTCCAAGGCCTTCCGAACGCCGGCGTTGATTTTGTCGACCACTTCTTTCGGCAAACCTTTGGGTCCATAAATCCCATAAAACGCCATGCGGTTCACAGGCTCCAAACCTACTTCTTTGAAAGTGGGCACATTCGGCAATTGCTTGAGCCGTTGCGGCGCAGCCACCACAATCGGCGTCAGTCGGTTGGTGCTGATAAACGGTGCTGCCGACGGCATGTTGTCAAAAATAATGGGCACTTGACCAGCGACAGTGTCGTTCAACGCTGGCCCTGCACCTCGGTAAGGAATATGGGTGATGAACGTACCACTCAAGTTTTTGAATAACTCCGTTTGCAAATGCCCGATGCTACCCGTACCTGATGATGCATAGGAATATTTTCCAGGTGATTTTTTTAACTCGGCGACAAATGATTTGTAATCTTTAGCCGGAAAGCTCGGGTGCACTGCAATTACATTGGGTGTAGCCGCAATGTTGATGATGGGCGTGAAATCCGTCACTGAGTTGTACGGCGTTTTAGGGTTGATAGCAGGATTCGCCGCCACGGTAGACACGGTCGCCATACCGAGCGAGTAGCCATCCGGCGCAGACTTAGCCGTCTCATTCGCACCAATCACACCGCCGCCGCCAGCTTTGTTTTCAACAATCACGGAAACGCCCAAAGCCCGACCCAGGGGCTCTGCAATCACACGTGCCACGATGTCTGTGGTACCGCCTGGCGCAAACGGTACTTGCAACTTGATGGTTTTGTTCGGGTAGCTTTGCGCCAATGCGGCCGTGCTGAGTACAGCAGCAGTTGCCAAAAGCGACGATTTAAAAACGGACGAGAACGACATGAATGCACTCCTGTTACTTTGTAGGCAGTAGTTGAACAATAGAAAGGGGCAGCTAGTCAACGCATCAACTCTATAGTCGGCTGACAAGCAAGTTCCAACAAGCATCATAGCTTCTGACCGCCTCATGTTTCATGGGGATTCTACATACGGGTTAGCCCTATGCTACGATTTGCAACATCTTCATGCCGCTACCGAGATTGCTTTTTTGAACTACGCCAAACTCCTCATTCCTGATTTTTCTTTGATTTTGTGCGGCTACCTCTTGTGCCGTTTCACTGCGCTGGATCGCAGCGTCTGGTCACAAATTGAAAAACTGGTGTTTTACTTTTTGTTTCCCGTGTTGTTGTTCTCGTCGATCATCAAAAGCCCCATCCATCTGAGTGCAGTCTCCAACTTCATCGCCGCCGGTTTGCTGCTTGGCCTGAGCACCGTAGCACTGGCCTATCTGCTGCCCTATGTACCGGGTTTGAAAAACTATTTTTCCGACCGCGACCATGCTGCCAGTGCACAGATTGCGTTTCGATTCAATTCGTTCATCGGTCTGGCGCTGGCAGAACGTTTGGCTGGCACCGAGGGTTTGTTGCTGATTTCGGTGCTGATCGGCCTGTGCGTCCCCATGTTCAACATTGCTGCCGTCTGGCCGATGGCGCGCCATGGCAAGCTGGGTTTTATGGGCGAACTGGTGCGCAACCCGTTCATCATTGCCACCTTGTCGGGCTTGATCGCCAATCTTCTGGGCTTTAGCTTTCCGGACTGGCTCACACCAACCATCAACCGTATCGGTGGCGCGTCTATTCCGCTGGGCTTGATGGCTGCTGGCGCAGGCATGCAACTCACCACCTTGGCACGGGCCAAGACGCTAGCGGTGTCGGTACTGGTCATTCGCCATGTGATTGCGCCAGTCATGGCACTGGGTTTGTCACTGGTGTTTGGTTTGTCCGCCGCGCAAAGCACGATCTTGCTGATGTTCTCGGCCCTGCCGACCGCCCCGACCGCTTATGTGCTGGCGGCACGCATGGGTTTTGATGGTGGTTATGTGGCAGGCTTGGTGACCTTGTCCACCTTGTTCGGTGTGCTCAGCCTGCCTTTTGCGTTGGGTTTGCTGCACTGACTAATCAAGTTATTGGCTCAACGCCCAAATCACATGCTCGCGCACCAGTTCACTGGGGTGTTCGGAGCGGGTTTTAAGGGTTGGGTCAATCTGCACTTTATCAAGCTCACTTGCCTCGCGTCGCGCATTGCCCAAGGCCACAGCGATGTTGCGCAACCAGCGCTCGTGCCCAATGCGCCGAATCGGACTGCCTTCGGTCAAGCGCAAAAAATCTGCTTCACTCCATGCAAATAGGGTGCTGAGCTGCTGCCCACTTAAACCTACACGCTCGTCAAAATCTGGCAAGGCGCTGCGTTTGGCAAACTTGTTCCATGGGCAAACCAATTGGCAATCGTCGCAGCCGTAGATGCGGTTGCCGATCAAAGCGCGCAATTCCAACGGAATCGCACCCGCATGTTCAATCGTCAAATACGAAATGCAGCGACGTGCGTCCAGCTTGTGCGGTGCCAAAATCGCCTTGGTCGGGCATACGTCGATGCAGGCGTTACAACTGCCGCAGTGCTGCGTCACCGGCTCACTGGGCGGCAGGGCAATGTCTAGGTAAATCTCGCCCAAAAAAAACATCGAGCCGGCTTCACGGGTCAACACCAAGGTGTGTTTGCCACGCCAGCCTTGGCCGCTGCGAGCGGCCAGCTCGGCCTCCAGCACCGGTGCGGAGTCGGTAAAGACGCGGTAACCCAGCGGTGTGATGTGTTCAGCAATTCGCTCGCTGAGTTTTTGCAAACGGCTGCGCAGCACCTTGTGGTAATCGCGGCCACGGGCGTAGACGGAAATAATGGCTTCCGTCGAGTGCTGCAAGCGTTGCCATTCCACCTCAGTCCATGGTTCCTGCGTTGCAGCATCTGATGATCTAGGTAGATAATCCATACGCGCCGTCAGCACACTGACCGTGCCGGGCACCAACTCTGCGGGCCGAGCACGTTTCAGGCCATGTGCGGCCATGTAGGCCATATCGCCATGAAAACCGTTAGATAGCCACGACAATAAACCTGGCTCGGCAGATGACAAATCAACCCCTGCCACACCAATCTGAGAAAATCCCAGCTCATGCGCCCAAGTTTGAATGTTTGCTAAAAGTAGTTTGCCGTCCAAAATATTGAAAATATTGAATAAACTTTGAAATGACCGAATTGTCTGAACCCGCCGTGCTGTCGCTAACTTGGCAAACCGAGGCCGAAACCGCGCAGTTTGCCGCCGCTTTTGCCACCCAGTTGTTGGCATTGCCCACTTCTAGCAGCCTGTTTCTCACCCTAGAAGGCGACTTGGGCGCTGGCAAAACCACCTTCACCCGCTATTTGCTGCAAGCCATGGGCGTGACCGGTCGCATCAAAAGCCCAACTTACACGATTGTTGAATCTTATGACATTGTGAGCCCTACACAGCCCAATGAGACAAGCGTTTTCTCGCATTTTGACTTTTACCGCTTCAATGACCCGCACGAATGGGAAGAAGCAGGCTTCAGAGACATTTTTGCCAGCCCCGGTTACAAACTCGCTGAATGGCCAGAAAAGGCTGCCACTTTGCTACCCGCCGCCGACATCAACATGCACTTGCGGCCCCTGTCAGACGACTCTCGCGAAGTGCGCTTACAAGCTGTAACGTCGCTGGGCGAGCAAATCGTTAAAAATTTAGCCATGTACTTAAAATAATAGCAAACTATCTATATGCAACGCCGCTCCCTGCTTAAATTAACCGCTGATGGCGCTTTGGTGCTGATGCTTGGCAGCCACCAAATCGCGCGCGGAGCCAGCATCGTCGCGGTGCGCGTCTGGCCGGCGGCAGATTACACCCGCATCACGATTGAGAGCGATGTTGCGCTCAAAGCCAAGCAAACCTTTATCACCTCGCCACCGCGCTTAGCGGTTGATATTGAGGGCTTGGACTTGAACCCCGCGCTGCGTGAGTTGGTCGCCAAAGTCAAGGCGGATGACCCGTTTATCAGCGGCATCCGTGTTGGTCAAAGCGCGCCCAACGTCGTGCGGCTGGTGATGGATTTGAAACAAGCCGCTCTACCCCAAGTCTTTGCCTTGCAACCTGTCGCCGCCTACGCCCACCGGCTGGTGTTAGACCTGTACCCCGCGCAACCCAAAGACCCGCTGGAAACCCTGATTGCCGAGCGCCTCAAAGACTCCACCCAGCGTTTTGAGGCCAATAAAGCCACCCAAGCCGCGACCGCGTCGAGCGACCCGCTGGGTGATTTGATTGCCCAAAAAGCCACCAATTTAGCCAAACAAACGACAAAAACACCTGAATTAGCTACTAATTTAATAGCTGAAAAACCAATAAATACGCCGGCCATAGCCAAAATTGAGCCCAAAAACATTGCTAAAAATGATAGCAAGCCAGCCCCAAGCAAAACCGACCGACTGATCATCGTCGCGCTTGACCCCGGCCACGGCGGTGAAGACTCCGGCGCTGTCGGCCCTGCTGGTACGCGGGAGAAGGACGTCGTCCTCAGCGTCGCCCTCAAGCTGCGCGACCGCATCAACAGCGCCTCCGTCGGCGGCAACCCGATGCGCGCATACTTGACGCGTGATGCAGATTTTTTTGTACCGCTCAACCAACGCGTCACCAAGGCGCAACATGTTCAGGCAGATTTGTTCGTCAGCATCCATGCCGACGCCTTCACCACCCCCGAAGCCAAGGGCGCGAGCGTCTTTGTATTGAGCGAAAAAGGCGCCACCAGTGCCTCCGCACGTTGGATGGCCAACAAAGAAAATGCGGCCGATGCCGTCGGTGGCGTCAACGTCCGCGTCAAAGATGCACAAGTTCAAAAAGCGATGTTGGACATGAGTACCACCGCGCAAATCAACGACAGTCTGCGCTTAGGCGGCGCGGTTTTGAAGGAGATTGGTGGTTTGGGTAAGCTGCACAAAGGCCAAGTCGAGCAAGCCGGCTTTGCCGTCCTCAAAGCGCCCGACATTCCCAGCGTGTTGGTAGAAACCGCCTTCATCAGCAACCCCGATGAAGAAACCAAGTTGCGCAGCGACGAGTACCAAGAAAAGCTCGCCGATGCGGTGATGCGCGGAATTACAAGGTATTTTGCAAGGAACCCACCGCTGGCGCGGAATCGGCAGGTTTAAATTTATTTGCTATTTATTCAATAGCAAGCTATTGAATAAATACGCCGACTACAGCTAGATTTACCTCTAAAATAATCTAAAAATCACTTTTGACGTGATTTCCAAGCGCCCCACATGATGAACAGGCCTGGGATGAAAATCATCGCCCAGATGACTTTGTCCAAGTTCATCTTCACAAACGGGATATTGCCAAAAAAGTAGCCAATGGTGATGATGCCGACCACCCACAGCGCGCCGCCGGTGATGTCGTAAAAGGTGAATTTGGGGCGACTCATTTGCGCCACGCCAGCGACAAAGGGGGCAAAAGTGCGAACAAAGGGCATGAATCGTGCCGCCACGATGGTGACACCGCCGTATTTTTCATAAAAATCATGCGCTTGGGTAAAGGCTTTTTTGTTGAAGAACTTGGAATCCTCCCACGCAAAGACTTTGGGGCCGAAGTAGCGCCCTATGGCGTAATTGGACTGGTTGCCCAGCACCGCAGCCAGCCACAGCAAGCCCATACTGAGCGGCAAGCTCATCAAACCAACCCCGCACATGGCACCAACGACGAAAAGCAGCGAGTCACCGGGTAAAAACGGCATGACGACCAAGCCGGTCTCAACAAAAATAATCAAAAACAACAAGGCGTAAACCCAATAACCATTGTTTTGAACAAAAAGCTCGAGATGTTTATCGACGTGCAGAAGAAAGTCGAGAAATGAGGTCAATAATTCCATAAAAAATGCCAACAGCCCGAAAGCTTTTTAATAAGCCGGACTGCTGGCAAATTTACTTTACCTGTACCGGAATCGCTAGATTACAGCACAGCTAAGTTGCGTTAAAAAATAAACTTACTGAATCATGCCCAAGTATCGCGGCAAAGCGAGGGAGAGTGATGGCCAGTAAGTCACCAAGACCAAGAAGCCAAGCATGGTTAACAACCATGGCGCGACTGCAACAGTGAGCTCGGTGATACCCATTTTGGCGATACCACTAGCAACGTACAGGTTCAGCCCGACCGGTGGATGGCACATACCAACCTCCATATTGACCACAATCAAGATACCAAAATGCACTGGATCAATACCCAACTTAACGGCTACAGGGTACAAAATAGGTGCCATGATCAAGATGATGGACGAAGGCTCCATCACGTTGCCCGCAATCAACAGCAACAGATTAACCACCAAGAGGAATGAAATAGGGCCTAAGCCTTGTCCTATCAACCAACCGGCCATTTGCTGTGGAATGTTCTCTGAGGTCATCAAAAACGAAAACAATACTGCGTTAGTGATGATGTACAGCAACATCGCGCTCATGTTGGCAGAGTTCAGTAACACGCGTGGTACGTCTTTGAGTGACAGATCTTTGTACACAAACACAGCCACGATAAAAGCGTAGACGGCAGCCATCGCGGCGGCTTCAGTCGGGGTGAACATGCCAGTGTAGATACCCCCCATCACCACCACAATCAGCAGCAAACCCCAAATTGAATCTTTGAAAGCTTTTCCACGCTGCGCCCAAGTTGCTTTTGGCAGACGAGGATAGTTAAACTTCTTAGCCCGGTACCAAGTCGTCAACCCCAGCAAAAAGGCAAGCGTAATGCCTGGGATGACACCCGCCATGAAAAGTGAACCGACAGAAACACCGGTAGAGACCGAGTACATCACCATAGCGATGGACGGTGGAATCAAAATACCTAATGCTCCGGCAGTGGTAACGACACCTGCGCCAAACTTGTTCGGAAAGCCCTGTTTGACCATGGCGGGCATGATGATGGAGCCAATGGCCACCACGGTTGCTGGCGACGAGCCAGACACAGCAGCAAACAAAGCACAAGCCAATACACCCGCCAAACCCAAGCCACCGTGCCAATGACCGATGAGTGAGGTAGCAAAGTTAATCATGCGTTTGGCAACACCACCGTGCGTCAAAAAGTTGCCGGCAAGAATGAAAAATGGCACTGCCATGATTTCAAATTTTTCAATGCCCGTGAACAATTTAAGCGCTACCGTCTCGATTGGTACTTGTGTCATCGTGAAGAAGAACGTCAGAACCGTTAAACCAAGCGAAATCGACACCGGCATGCCCGTCAACATCAAGGCAATGAGGAGGACAAAAATGAAGGCGGTACTCATTTAACACCTCCAACTGGCGACTTCGGCTGCACTGAGTCAAGGCCAGCAGCCTCAACTTCATCCATGCCATCGACATGGCCATGATCGTGGTGTGGGAGTTCGCCGGTTTTGTAAAACGTCCAAGCTACTTGTAAAAAGCGGAAGCACATTAAGGAAGATCCCAAGGGAATAGCCAAGTAAACAATCCATACAGGGATTTCAAGGTCAGGCGAAGTTTGATCGGTATGACCGATGCCCCACACAAAATTGGCACCCAAAATAGCAATAGTTGAGGTGAATAAAGCCCCTGCAAGCAATCCAAACAATACAAAAAAAGCACGACGCTGGGGTTCCATGCGATTGATGAGCACGTCGACACCTACATGAATGCCCGTGCGCACGCCGTAGGCTGCGCCAAACTTAGCCATCCAAACGAACATGTAAATGCACAGCTCCTGCGCCCATGACAAATTAATTTTTATGAAAAAGTCCTGCACCCCTGGAATGGGCGCAGTAGATAAATAGCGATGTACCACTGCTACAAAAATCAACAGCGTGGCAGCACCCATCAAGAAGGTGATGAGCCATTCTTCCAAGTGGTCAAGAAATTTCATATCAAATATTCAACGATTCAATTTAATACAAACTTGATCAAAGTTTGGCTGGGTCAAAACCAGTTTCTTTGTAGATTTGTTGGATAAGCTCTTTACCTAAACGGCCTTCCATTTCTTTGTGAACTGGCAAAGCTGCTTTTTTCCACTCAGCGCGTTCTGCAGGAGTAAGTTTGTAAACGGTTGATTTACCAGACGCTTTAATTTTGGCTAATGCATCATCATTGTCTTTCTTTGCAACTTTGTTTGTAAACGCGGTGGCGTCAGCGACAGCGCCTTCCAAAATAGTGCGAATATCAGCCGGCAAACCATCCCAGAATTTTTTGTTAGCAATCAAAGCGTATGACAAATGACCATGATCAGACAAGCTGATGTGCTTTTGCACTTCAAAGATTTTTTGCGTATAAAAGTTAGATGGCACACCCTCGCAACCGTCAACCACACCTGATTCCAGCGCTTGGTACAGTTCAGAAAAAGCCATCACTTGCGGCAAAGCGCCATAGGCACGCATCTGTGCATCAAGCACTTTGGATGATTGGATGCGCATTTTTAAGCCCTTCATGTCTGCCACTTTGTGCAAAGGCTTGTTAGCCGACATGATGTGGAAGCCATTGTCCCAATAAGCCAAGCCTTTAACGCCTTTGCTCTCTAGCTTTTGGAAGAGCTGTTTGCCAATCGGGCCCTGAGTCACTTTGTCGTAATCTGCTTGTGTGTCAAAAATGAACGGCAAATCGAAAACTTCAAACTCTTTCACGCCCAACGGACCAAATTTTGCCAATGAAGGTGCCAACATTTGCACAGAACCCAGCGACAAAGCTTCCATTTCTTCTTTATCTTTGTACAACTGCGAATTGGGGTACACCTCTACTTTGACGCGTCCTTTTGTACGCTCTTCAACCAATTTTTTGAAATAATCAGAACCCTGTCCCTTTGGCGTGTCTGGTGCCACAACGTGGCTAAGTTTGATCACGATAGGTGCTTGTGCCCAAACAGTATTTGTACTGAATAAAGCCACAGCAGTAATCGGTGCAGCAATCCAACGAAGAAGTGAATTTTTCATATAGTCTCCAAAATTTAGCGTGTCTGATAATAAAGATGCTTAAAAACGGCCAAGTACTTCACAAGCCATATTTAATAATCATATCGTTACATAATTTAGAGACGAATGAAATTGTGGCTTACCACATACCTAGGGTTTGCACTAATAAACCGCTTTGACTTGCGCATAAACTCAAGGTATGAATGCATTTGGAGATCTCTCTTTTTCCGCACCAGTACGCCCTAGTTTGCTGACTTCGCCAAAGCTCAGCCGGTCTTTTTCGAGCATTTTATGGGTCTTGCCCCTGGTGTTGTCCTTGCTATTAGCAGGGGTCTTTGTACTTTGGATGCGCACTTCTGACATAACCGATCGTGAAGAGCAGACAAAAACAACGATTGCAAACGCGTTAACTTTGGAGCAGCAACTGCATGCGCGTATAGAAATAGAATCCCAAGCTTTGGCTAATCTTGCGCGGATTATTGCGAGCTCGCCCCAAAGCCCCGAAAGTTTTATCAACCGCCCAGAGGTTTCTGCTGGATTACGTCGATTTTGGCAATCGGTAACTTGGCTAGATGCCAATAACCGCATTTTGGCGCATGTGCCTGAGCAATCGCCGAGACCGAACATCAAAGACCGAACCATTGAAAAAGATTCAGGACTTTCTGCACATTTGACGGCTCCCATTCAACGCTATTCAACGCCAAATAGTGACATGGCTGGCGGGCAACGATTGATCGTCCGGTATTCGACAGTTGCCTTGCTTAAAAACAATGTGCCTTGGTGGTTGGCGAGAAAGTATGACATTCGCTTGGTTGATGGTTTTGGTGAGGACATTGCCAGCACGGGAGATGTGGCAATAAAGCAAACAGAAGCGACAGATGCGCTAACTGTGGCAAAACCTGCCAGCTACCGCGTCCTATTTGAAGCTTTGCATGCTGGCGATGTTTATTTAGAGTTGACGCCGCGCGATACGCTACCACCGTGGCACCACACCTTGCCGATTGGTTTGATAGTAGGTGCGCTATTGCTGATTGGCATTGCCAGCGCTATGTTGCGCCGCCAAATGCAGGATGTCTCCCGAGCGGAACTTGCTTGGCGAACTGAATCAGTTTGGCGCACGGCGATTGAACAGTCCATCGTGGTCGGCTTACGAGGCCGTGATTTTGAGGGCCGTTTGATTTATGTGAACCGCGCCTTTGAAGAAATGATTGGCCGCCCTGCCACTGACCTGATCGGTTTGCTGCCGCCTATGCCCTACTGGCCCGCGAATAACTCAGAAGTAAACATGCGCAGGCACAAACGCAACATGGCTGGGCTGGCCCCACCTGAAGGTTATGAAGCTATTTGGCAACATCGTGATGGCCATTTGATCGATGTGATGGTGTTTGAGTCACCTTTAATCGATGCTGCAGGCAAACATATTGGCTGGATGGGCTCGGTGCTCGACATCTCAGAACGCAAGCGCCTTGAAGAGCGGGAGCGCAAACAAAACGAGACTTTGGCCCACCATGCGCGTTTGACCATGTTGGGTGAAGTGGCTGCCACCTTGGCGCATGAGCTGAACCAGCCGCTCACCGCCATCATGAGCTACAACACCGGCGTCATTAACCTCTTGCAGCGCGTTAACAGCAAAGATCTTGACCCCGCCGCCTTGCAAGCCTTACAAAGCTTGGGCGAGCAAGCGCGCCACGCGGGACGGATTGTGCACCGCATTCGGGAGTTTTTGACACGCCGTACACCCCAGCAAGATGTGTGTGATGTGAACGTGGTGATTCAAGACGCCATCACCCTGATGTCGCGCGAACTGCAGCGCCGCCATGTCACGCTGACCTTTGAGGCCTGCGACGGCTTAGCGCCCGTGGTAGCCGATGCGGTACTGATTGAGCAAGTGCTGATTAACCTCATCCGCAACGCCAGCGATGCCATGTCTGAAACGCCTGCGCAAGAGCTTAAAACCCTAGCCGTCAAACACATTCACATCCAAGTCCGTCCGGCAGGCGCGAAATTTGTCCGCATGGATGTCACAGACAATGGCCCTGGCTTGGGTGGCAAGACAATTGAGGCGTTGTGCCAGCCGTTTTTCACCACTAAAGCCGATGGCATGGGCATGGGCCTAGCGATTTGCCGCTCGATTGTGGAGGCGCACCAAGGGGTTTTGGATGCTGTCGATATGCCACAGGGCGGGGCCTGCTTTTCGCTGTCGCTACCTATCGTGAACCATGCGTTAGATTCAACTCATGATGACGCCAACCACCCAGAATCGTTTTCAACCGAAAATAAAGCACTCGCATGACAAATACCCCCTCAAGCTCAAACTCCAGCGCTGTAGCAAAGGCCTGCGTCTATTTAGTTGACGACGAAGCCGCAGTACGAGATGCCTTGTCCTTTATGCTGCGCTCTCGCGGTATTCAAGTACTGACCTTCAACACAGGTCCGGCCTTGCTGGAACATTTGGCCACCTTGCCGCAGCCTTTGCGCGGCGTGTTCATGTTGGATATTCGCATGGAACCCATGTCGGGCTTGGACCTTTTTGACGCACTGATAGCCTTGCATGTCAAAAGCCCCATCCTGTTTTTGTCTGGCCATGGCGACATCCCAATGGTCGTCAATGCCCTCAAAAAAGGCGCGTTTGACTTTATTGAAAAACCCTATAGCGACAACGCCTTGGCCGACCGCATCGACAGCGCTCTGGCGTTGGAAGCTTCCATGCAACTCTCAGACGCACGCGTTGGCGAGCGCGCTGCTCGCATGGCTTGCCTGACCGAGCGCGAGCTGGAAGTCATGCAAGGCGTGGCATTGGGTAAATTAAACAAGGTTGTCGCCTATGAACTGGGCGTCTCGGTGCGCACGGTTGAAGTGCACCGTGCCAGGGTATTTAGCAAGCTGGGCATCCGCTCGGCGGCTGAGCTGGCGACGCTATTGGCCAGTTAAGCCTAAAGAAGGCCAATTCAGATCATTTGCACCTGAATCCATGGTTTCAAATAACGGCTTTCTTTGCCGCCTAAAATAGGCCTGTGCAAACGACTCCTACCTCGCCCCCCACGTCTCGCCGCCCCATCCGCGAGTTGCCCGATGAACTCATCAGCCAGATCGCTGCAGGTGAGGTCGTCGAACGCCCCGCCTCCGTCGTCCGTGAACTGGTAGACAACGCCTTGGACGCCGGTGCGACGCAGATCACCGTGCGCCTGTCCGCCGGCGGCGTGCGACTCATTGCGGTGGAAGATGATGGCGTAGGCATTGCGCCCGAAGAGCTGGCGATTGCGCTCAAACGCCACGCCACCAGCAAAATTAGCTCTTTGCATGATTTAGAGTCGGTCGGCACCATGGGCTTTAGAGGTGAAGCCTTGGCCGCTATCAATTCAATTGCAGACTGTGCATTAATATCGAGACCTGCAGGTCAAACTACTGCTTTTTCATTAAGTGGGTTAACGGGCGAACTCAGCCCAGCTGCTCGCGCACAGGGCACGACTGTCGAGGTCAAAGAGCTGTTTTTTAGCACTCCCGTACGACGAAAATTCCTCAAAACCGATGCCACCGAACTGGCCCACTGCATCGAAGCTGTGCGCCGCCATGCCTTGGTGCGGCCAGAGGTGAGTTTTGCAATTTGGCATGACGGAAAACTGGTTGAGCAATGGCGTGCATCAACCTCAAGCGAGGAAGAAACTCAAAGAAATCAACGACTTAAAGACGTTTTTGGTGACGATTTCATCAACCAGTCTGTCCAGGTTGAGCACACTTACCAAAGCGGTCAAGGAGGCATCCGCGTCACCGGCCGCGCTGGCCTTCCCGACAACGCCAGAAGCCGTGCCGACCAGCAGTTTGCCTACGTCAACCAGCGCTTCGTTCGCGACAAAGTCATCACCCACGCGGCCCGCAGCGCCTATGAAGACGTGCTGCACGGCCATCGCCAGCCTGTCTATGTGCTGTACGTAGAAATCGAGCCGACGCGGGTGGATGTCAACGTGCATCCCACAAAAATCGAAGTGCGCTTTCGGGATGGCCGCGAGGTCCATCAGGCGGTTCGGCATGCGGTGGAAAACGCTTTGGCAGCGCCTCGGGCGGCTTCCATGACGGCACAAATCGCTCAAAATCGCCAAATTGAGCCTCAAAATCAGTCATTCTCTGATTTTAGACCCTCAAATATGCCTCTAGCCGGCGTATTTATTGCCTCATCAGCTACTAATTACATAGCAAATAGAGAGCTTTTACCATCCGAAACCCATCTCGTTTCAGACGTTTCTACCGCTTGGCCCCCTCAGAATCGACCTGAAAACAACCAGCCAGCATTCCAAAATTCAACGCCAACCAGTAACACAAGCGGAATTACAAGCGACACCATCTGGCCACTGGGACGCGCCGTCGCCCAGCTCCAAGGCATCTACATCTTGGCGGAAAACGCGCAGGGCTTGGTGATTGTGGACATGCACGCCGCCCATGAGCGGATTGTGTACGAGCGGCTGAAGGCGCAAATCAACGTCGCAGAATCAGCGAAAACATCCCTCCCCAGCCAGCCGCTCTTGATCCCCGCTACCTTCGCCGCCACCCCGCTAGAAGTCTCCACCGCGCAAGAATGCTACGAGGCGCTCTTGCAGCTGGGTTTGGACATCAGCGCCTTCTCCCCCAAAACCCTCGCTGTACGCGCGGTTCCGACCACCCTGGCCATGGGCGACGCCGTAGAACTCGCCCGCAGCGTCTTGGCCGAACTCGCCCTGCACGACGCCAGCACGGTAATCCAGCGCGCTCAAAACGAGATTTTGTCCACCATGGCCTGCCATGGCGCCGTCCGCGCCAACCGCAAGCTGACGCTGGACGAGATGAACGCCTTGCTGCGGCAAATGGAAGAAACCGAACGCTCCGACCAGTGCAACCACGGCCGCTCGACCTGGCGGCAGATCAGCATCAAGGAGTTGGATGCGCTGTTTATGCGGGGAAGATAGGCTTTAATCACCAGGTCAGCATCATTTCCGTTCGTCCTGAGCTTGTCGAAGGACATGTAATGAATCAAACATGCTTGCCCTGCGTCCAGCCCACCCCGCCAATCGCGCGCTCGGCGACTTGCGCGGCTAGCGGCTCCAGCGCGGTGGCCATGGTGTCGTTCCAGCGGTTCAGGTAGCCGAACAGGGCGATGCTGGCCACAATCTCGACAATCTGTTCTTCGCTGTAGTGTTTTTTAAGTTCGTCAAAATCTTCTGCAGCAGCTTCATTCGGCTGCGCCCCGGCTTTCAGGGCCAGTTTGATGGCGGCGCGCTCGGCGGGGTTGAACAGCTCGCTTTTCTCAAAATTCCACAAAGCTGCGATTTTTTCATCAGATGCTTTGTAAATGCTGGCCAAATTTGTCATGTGCGACTGGCAATACAGGCAACCCGCCGCGTAACTGCAAGCCACGCTGACCAGCATCTTGGTTTCCTCGGGAACGGTGCCTTCGTATAACACCGCCTGGTTCAACGCCATGAAAGCGCGCACAATGTTCGGGCGGCGCACCATGGTCATGATGCTGTTGGGCGTGAACCCGCGCGTTTGCTTGTAATGCTCGAACCGCGCACGGATGTCATCTTCTTTCACCTCGGCGAGAGGGACGGGGTTCAGATGGGCCATAGAGTCTCCTTGATGAATGCGAAAATTATTGCAAAAGTTGGGCGCGTTGCGCTAACAAAAACTGGCGTGTTGCAGACGAGCTGGTGAGGCCAATGGCTGAGTTTAAACTTTCAACTTGGTTGGCCGTGTCACCTTGCAAACCTGCCAGATACGCATTGGCAACCCAATACGGTTGATAAGTTTTGGCACGTTTCGGCTCCAACGCATCTAACAAGTGCTGCCCTTTTACCGCGTGGCCAGCCTGCGCCCAAGCCACAGCTCTGGCTACTTGCACACCGATACTGGGTGCGTAATCTTGCAGTTGTTCGTACAAATAGGCCACGCCCTGCCACGGCGTCACCCCGGTAAACAGCCGCTGGCAATGCGCGGATTGAATGGCGGCTTCCAGCTGAAAAGGGCCTGGTGATTCACACTCTGCCGCCAAGCGCAGCAATTGCTCTGCTTGCAAGATCGCATCGCGGTCCCACAGCTGCGTATCTTGCTCACCCAAGGGCACAAAAGCACCCAACTTTGTGTAGCGGGCGGGTATACGAGCCTCGCAATACAACATCAACGCGTATAAACCCATCGCCTCAGGTTCATCGACTAGCAAATAACAAACCAGTTTGCCTAAAAACAAGGCTTCTGAGCGCAGACCGGTGATTTGCCCATCAGACGCGTCTACACCGTCTAAGCCGTCTACAGCATCCCAGCCCAGTCCATACGCTGCATAAATGGCCTCCAGCACCGCGTGCAGACGCTCAGGGAGTTCACTGGCTTCAGGCTCTTCAAAGCGCAGTTGCGTGTCTTTGATTTTTTGTTTGGCTCGCACCAAGCGTTGCGCCATTGCGGCAGGTGATGTCAGCATGGCTTGGGCCACCACTTGGGCGTCTAAGCCCAAGACGGTTTGCAGCATCAAGGCGGGGCGGATGCTGGCGTCGATGGCTGGGTGGGCGCAGACAAAGAGAAGTTTTAATCGAGCGTCTGGCACGGCCGGGGTATCTTCATCAAAAACCTCACCTTGAAGCAGCGCTTGGACTTCAGGGCTGGCGTGCAAGCGCTGGCTGCGGGCGGTTTGTAGGAGTTCTCGCTTAGCCACACTGAGCAACCAAGCGTCGGGCGATGTGGGTACGCCTTGTACTGGCCATAGTTCAAGCGCTTTCATTAACGCGGTGGCCATGGCATCTTCAGCCGCGGCAACATCACGCCATTTGTAAGCCAGCCAAGCCACAAGCCGCCCGTAAGTGTCACGGGCAGCGCGTTCTGCGGCAAACCCAACTTTGGTCTTTTCAGTTACCAAAGTTGCCTTGGCGCTCATGTATTCCAGCGTTGCACCAAAGCCAGTAACGTCACGGTGATGACGGCGTTCATTTAACGACGCTCATGCTTGCGGTGGCATAGGAACGATGGGCCGCACCTCGACCACGCCGGTAGCCGCCGTTGGGCAACGCGCCGCCCACTCCAAAGCATCGTCCAGCGTAGGCACATCAATCACCATATAGCCGCCTAATTGCTCTTTAGAGTCTGCAAAAGGGCCATCTTGAACTTGGCGTTTGTCATTACGCAAACGCACGGTTGTCGCCATCTGCGGACCTTGGAGTTGGTCACCATTGACGGTCACACCTGCCGCCTTCATCGCCCCCATGTAGGCGCCCCATGCCCCAAAATAAGCTTGTTTTGCAGCTGGGTCGCTGGGTGGTGTGCGGTTTTCAGCGGTGTCATAGAACATCATCATGTATTGCATTTGATTTCTCCAGTAGGTTAGCGAGCCGACACATTGTCAGACTCTACAGAATAGATGCATGAGACCCTGCTCAATCGACAATTTTCTGACAATTTATCGAAAATACTTGCAAAACCATCGAAACGGGCTTTTTAAGACACAATAGCCAGTCGCTCGATCCGCTGATTCCCCACAGCTTACTTTATGGATAGCCTATCTCTAAAATCAAAGCACTGCCTCCAAACCCTTGCGATCCAACAGGCTGAGCAACTTCAGCGACGGGCCGCT
This sequence comes from Polaromonas sp., assembly GCA_043775055.1. Lineage (GTDB taxonomy): Bacteria > Pseudomonadota > Gammaproteobacteria > Burkholderiales > Burkholderiaceae_C > Aalborgiella. Next base: position 1,546 of record JAYVSU010000060.1, on the reverse strand, counting down.
AGGCAGCTTGTCGCCCACTTCCCATTTGCGAACCGTTGACAGGCTGATATTCAGTAACGATGCAAGCACCGACTGGCTCAATTGAAGCTGGTCACGCAGCGCACGGATTTTGTCTTTATCGTAAGGTTCGATGGGTGCTAGGCAAAGCACATCAAATTGACGCATCTTGCGTTTGTCGATAAAGCCCAGACGATGCAGATCACCCGCCGTCTCATGAACCGCTTCAAAAATTCTACTTTTGGTCTTTTTAACTGTCGTAGTCATGGTAAATCTCTTGTAGTGAACCGTCTTGCACCGCTGCGTCGAGCTGCAAGCCTGCTCTAGCCAGCAACTGTTCCGCAATCTCTTTCAACGCTGCCAACTCGTCGTTGGTGATGTTGGCGCGGTCATTTTTCTCGAATCCGTAAACAAAAAACCAGCGGTTTCCTTTGTTCGTAGCAACCAGCGTTCTAGCACCGCCGCGTTTACCTTGGCCAGCCAGTCCCACCCGCTTTTTAACGACCCCGCCGCCTAAGTCCGCGTCAATCAAACCCTGTGCCATTTCCGACACTGCACGGCACAAGGCGCTATCGGTCAATTCTGTCTTGCGCATCCAGCGGCTGAAATGGCGAGTTTTGAAGACTCTACTCATTTTATTGTACCACTTAGTGGTATATTTTTAATATGCCAATTCGCTTTGTTGTGCTGTGTAGTCATGAAGCAATTTTAACTGTTTATTTATACAGTTTTTTGTATCATTATTGAAAAACAGTATCTAACGATTTAGGAATGAACTACCTCATCTAGATCATTCCATTTTTTACAAAATTTGCAGTAACTACTAGGATTTCAGCTATATTAAATCAAAGTTTAATCAAAGGTTTTTATGCAACATATAGAACATACAAATTTAGTTTGGATAGATTCGTCAACGCCGAATATTAAAAAGGCAAACATCACAAATAATGCTGAAGGCGGTGGTGTTTCTTTATGGACTGTCCCAAAACAATCTGGTTTTAAACACCATTCTCACAAAGGATATGAATATATATATACGTAGTTGATGGAAATATGAATTTTTCGGGTAATTGCTTGCAAAGAGGTGACTTTTTACTTACTAATGCAGGGGAAAGTCACGAAGCTGTAGCACTAGAAGATTCAACAATCATAGTTATAGGCGAGCGTAGTAATGCTTAATCATAAGTTGTCTTTTTGATACCCATCCGCTCAATCCCCTGCCCCCTCACCCCCTCCAACCGCTCCGCACAAACCAGCCCCGGCGCAATCTCCGCCAACGGCACCAAAACAAACGCGCGTTGCCACATGCGGGGGTGCGGGATAGTCAAGGTTTCGGTTTGGATGTGCGCATCGCCGTAGAGCAAAATATCTAAATCCAGCGTACGGGGTGCGTTCAAGTAGGGGCGCTCACGGCCTGCTTTTTGCTCTAAATTTTGTAGCAAACTTAGCATATTTAATGCCGGCTGCGAGCTAAAAACCTCTACTACAGCATTCACATAGTCTGGGCTGCCTGCAGCGTCTTGTGGGGCCGTGGCATAGAGAGATGAGC
>JAYVSU010000059.1:0-6654 GCA_043775055.1 Polaromonas sp. | reverse complement strand
ATGGCATTGTGCATGCTGATCATGGCTTTGTTGGTAAAAACCAGTCCTTGCAGCTGGTCAGTCAACTTCAGAAGCATTCACCCGATGCGCCCTCAAGCTGGCTGCTCGATGTGTTTGCTGGTCATGGTGATGAATCCACCTGTCAGGTGTTCGACCAACTCAGTCACGGTAGTGCTGTTGTTGCGCATGTTTCTAGCCCAGCGCACTTGGTGTTGGCAAGCTACTTCTTAGACGCCTACAGAGGTGTAAGGCTTGCGCATCAGCGCTCGCTGATTCAGGCCCGCGGACCACCCACCGTTTTCGCAGCGGTTTAACCTCCCTTCCTCGTTTCCTGCAGATTTTTGTCACCTGCATACGCCAAGCGCACGCGGGTTGTCTGCGTTTGTTTGTCTTAATCTCATCGAATTTTGTTATGAAAAAATCATTTTCCTGCAGCGCCGTGCGCGTTGCAATCTTATCGCTGTCTGCGGCTCTCGTTAGAGTCGATGCCTTTGCCCAATTGCAAGCCCCAGAGCCTGTCATGCTGAAAGAGATCATTGTGACTGGCAATCCCTTGGGTGCCACCGAGTTGATTACGCCTAGCACCAAGTTAGCAGGCCCTGAATTGACGCTGCGCAGCGCTGCAACGTTGGGTGAAACACTCAATGGCTTGCCCGGTGTGAGTAGTACTTACTTTGGCCCCAACGCCAGCCGCCCCATTATTCGGGGTTTGGATGGCGACCGCATTCGCGTGCTACAAAACAGTGGCGCAAGTATCGACGCCTCCGCCCTGAGTTTTGACCATGCTGTCCCTAACGACCCCATCAGCATCGAACGGATTGAAGTCTTGCGCGGAGCCGGTGCCCTTTTGTATGGCGGTAGCGCTGTGGGTGGCGTGGTGAATGTGATTGATAACCGAATTTCTACCGAGCCACAATTTGATGAAAAAGGCGGCATTTCAGGTAAAACTGATGTTGGCTATGCAACGGGCAACCGTGAAAAGTCAGCAGGCATTTTGTTGGAAACAGGCACCAACCGCTACACTTTACACGCCGATGTATTTAGCCGTAAAGCGAGCGATGTTGCCGTGCCGGTAGAACTTGATTGCACCAATCCAGCCAAGCTTGGTTTGGCTAAGAAAATCTGTAATTCTGCCAACGATGTGAAAGGCGGCGCTGTCGGTGGTTCGGTTTTCTTTGATCATGGCTATCTGGGTGCATCTGTTAGCAGCTATAAAAGTGACTATGGCACTGTGGCTGAAGATGAGGTCACGATTGGTATGAAATCGAATCGCTATGCGCTAGAAGGTGAGTTGCGAAATTTAGGCGGCTTCATCAGCAGCGTCAAAGGCCAACTCAGTCATTTGGATTATCAGCACACCGAGTTTGATGCAGGTAAGGCGGGCACGGTGTTTAAAAATAAAGGAACTGACCTGCGATTGGTTGCCAAGCATGCCAAAATTGGAAATGTGGAAGGTGTGGTCGGTCTGCAAACCGAATCTTCACGTTTCTCTGCCGATGGTTCAGAAGCCTTTGCGCCCTACAGCAAAACGTCTTCAGCCGCGCTGTTTGTGGTGGAGGAGATGGCAACATCGTGGGGCAAACTCAGTCTAGGAGCGCGTACTGAAAAGGTCAAAGTCACGTCTGAGGGCAATGCTGGTGCGGCTAACCCAGACAACTTTCCGCCCGGTAGTCGCAGTTTTACACCCAATAGTTTTGCACTCGGCACTTTGGTGAAGTTGTCGCCAACGTGGCAACTCACATCCAATCTATCGCACACACAACGCGCGCCCAAAGATTACGAACTTTATGCCAACGGCCCACACATCGCTACAGCCGCTTGGGAAACCGGCAACAGTGCCTTGGGTTTAGAGAAGTCAAATAGTTTAGATGTTGGTTTGGCTTTTAAACAGGGGGCGCATCAATTCGCATTGAATGCGTACACCAGTCGTTTCTCTAATTTTATCGGTTTAGATGCAACGGGCAATGCCCGCAGCTTAGATGGCGAAATCAATCCTGCAGACGGCGGTTTAACTGATACGGTCTACAACGGCGTGAAAGCTCGGTTTACCGGCTTAGAAGCCAGTGGCACGGTGCGTTTGCTGGGGAAAGGTGGATTAGTAGACGGGTTAGGGAGTGGGGCAGCGAGTGTGGTAGAACACAGTGGCTATGGTCAAATCTTGGACTTGAATCTGCGAGCCGATACAGTGCGTGCTACCAATGTAAGCACAGGTGAGGCGTTGCCGCGCATTGCACCCATGCGCGTGGGGGCATCCGCTGTTTGGGGAAGTGGCCCGTGGGGTGCGCGTTTAGGGTTTGATCATGCTTTTGCACAAAATCGCGTACCCTCAGTCGGCCAGCGCCATACCGATGCCTACACCTTGTGGAATGCTGCGGTGACATACAGCATGAAGCAAGCTGCCGCAAATTTACTCTGGTACGCACGGGTTGACAATTTGACCAACCAACTCGCCTACAGCGCCACATCAGTGTTAACAACGACTGCGTTTCCCAAAGCGCCTTTGCCGGGGCGCAGTTTGAAGCTTGGTTTGCAGGTCAATTTCTAAATGACCATGCCCTAAGCGCGATAATCCACGGTGTTTGTAATTTATTGAGGAAAACATCGTGGATGTCATGCTGCTCGTCAAAGCCACCATCATGGGGCTGGTGGAAGGTTTTACTGAATTCTTGCCTATTTCTTCAACTGGGCATTTGATTTTAGCTGGTGCTTTGTTAGGATTTGATGATGACAAAGCCAAGGTTTTTGACATCGCCATCCAAACCGGTGCGATTTTTGCCGTGATTTTGGTCTATTGGCAAAAGATTCGCGACACGGTGGTGACCTTGCCAAACTCGAAACTGTCGCAGCGCTTTGCAATCAACGTTTTCATTGCCTTCTTGCCCGCTGTGGTGCTAGGATTGCTTTTTGGCAAAGTCATCAAAGCGCATTTGTTCAACCCGGTGGTCGTCGCCAGCACCTTCATCATTGGCGGCTTCATCATTTTGTGGGCTGAAAAGCGTCAATCTTCTCAGACCTCGGCAACTTATGTGCCCATCAGCATCCATGACGATTTGGTTGAAACCATGCGTGAAAAAGGAGCGGTTCGAATTCACTCGGTCGACAACATGTCGCCCTTGGATGCCCTCAAAGTCGGCTTGGTGCAGTGCTTGGCAATGATTCCAGGTACCAGCCGCAGCGGCGCAACCATCATTGGTGGCATGCTGTTGGGCATGTCACGCAAAGCGGCGACAGATTTCTCGTTTTATTTGGCGATTCCAACGCTCATTGGGGCAGGGGTTTACAGCTTGTTCAAAGAACGTGCGTTGCTGTCGTGGGCCGATGCCCCCATGTTTGGCGTCGGGCTGGTGGTGTCGTTCATCAGCGCTTGGTTGTGTATACGGTGGTTGCTCAAATTTATTGCCACCCACAGCTTCGTCGGCTTTGCTTATTACCGCATTGCCTTTGGCTTATTGGTGTTGTTAACAGCTTGGCAAGGCTGGATCAAGTGGGCAGCTTGATGCTGGTGTGAATCGCGGCGTCAATGGCTGCCGCAGTCTCAAGAGGTAACTCCATCGGGAACAAGTGTGAGCCGGGCAACATCTGTATACGCTTTTTGGCCAACTTGTTCGTCATCGTCATACCTACTTGCTCCATTTCCAGGGATGCATCGCCACCAATAAAAGAAATAGGGCATTGCAAAGGGTGACTTTTGAGTAACCTGTCTAAGTTGTGCGGCAGCGTATTGTAAAACTTAGTTTCGATGGCGCGGTCAAAGCTCAGCACGCGCTTGCCGGTGATTGCGTCGTCATGTGTGCAATGGGTAATGTAATCTTGCAGCATTTGTGGATGCCATTTTGCAAACACTTTCTTACCCGAAAAATGCGCTAACGCTGTATCTGCACTGTCCCAGCTAGTGCGTCGGTGCTGGCTAACTTTACCGGGTGAGATGGAGCCTACCAACTGCGTTACTTTGGCAAGTTGCAATGTTTTGGCACGCCAACCACCCAAAATGGGTGAATCTAACAACACCACGCCGCGAGACAACTCAGGGTGTTTGCAACTCGCCATTAAACTTAAAAAACCGCCCAAAGAATGGCCTACAAAAAAAGCTGGTTCGCCCGCTTTTTCTACTTCAGCAGCCGCAAACTTAGTCAGCTCTTTTGCAATGTGCGGCCAATTGCTTGTGACGGGGTATTTCGGATCATGACCAAACTTCTCAACAGCCTTGACGGTATGGCCACGCGCCCTCAGGCTGCGGAATAACACGCCATAAGTACCTGCAGGGAAGCTGTTGGCGTGCGAAAAAATAATCAATGCCATGACGGAAACACCTCAGTGGGCTTAGATCAATTTTTCGTTCAGATTGCTGATTTTTTTGAGCGGCTTATTGCGACCAGTAGCAACCATCAGTGGTAATTCTGTTTGACCACCATTCCACACCGGGTCTTCAATGCTGTCAAACACTTCGCGCAAACGTTGACCCCAAGAGTTGTGAAGCATTTTGAAATAAGGGTTGTTTTCATCAATGCAGACGACTTTTTCAGTTTGAAAAGTATCTGCCTCATACACCACCAAATCCAGTGGCAAGCCAACAGACAAATTCGACTTCAGCGTCGAATCCATAGACACCAGTGCACATTTCGCAGCTTCGTCCAAAGGTGTAGTTGGCGTGATGACGCGGTCTAACACAGGTTTGCCGTATTTGGATTCACCGACTTGGAAGTAAGGCGTCTCAGGCGTCGCTTCAATGAAGTTACCGGCTGAATACACCTGAAACAAACGCATGCCTTCACCTTTGATTTGGCCGCCAAACACCATAGACACGTTAAATTCCACACCCGCCAGGCGCAACGATTCGGCATCGCGCTCGTACACATGGCGAATAGCAGAGCCCAACACGCGGGCTGCATCAAACATGCTTTTGGCGTTCCAGATCGTGACGGGTTCACTGTCTGGCGTGTCTTTAAGTTGTTCGATTTGCAAAATTTCACGGACCGATTGCGAGATCGACAAATTGCCAGCCGACAGCAAGACCATGAAGCGGTCTTGCGGCTTCTCGTACACAATCATTTTGCGAAAAGTGCTGATTTGGTCCAAACCCGCATTGGTGCGTGAGTCAGATAAAAAAACCAAGCCGGCGTTGAGTTTGATGGCGACGCAGTAAGTCATAGCGTTGTTCTTAAAGGATAAAAAGAGAAAAAAGAAAAGAGGGAAGACTAAAGTAATTTTTTGAGCGCATACAAAGCTTCTAAGGCTTCACGCGGGCTCAAATTGTCAGGATTAATGGCGACTAAAGCCTTGGTGATAGATGCCGCTACGTCTGATTCTAAGCCGTTGCTGGCTAGATCGTCTGTCGCAGTGGGTATGCTGAACAAATCAACCTGACTTTGAGCCTCGGATTGCCTCGCCTCCAAGGCTTGCAAAGCTTGACGTGCATGGTTCAGCACAGGCGTCGGAATTCCCGCCAATTTGGCCACATGCACGCCAAAACTGCGGCTGGCAGGGCCCGGTTCTATTTCATGCAAAAAAACAATGTCAGAGCCAGACTCAGCTGCGCTCACATGCATGTTGACGGCGCTGTGATGCTCCGCCGGAAACTGCGTTAACTCAAAATAATGCGTTGCAAACAGCGTAAACGCCTGCGTTTTGTCATGTAAATGAGTGGCAATGCCGCTGGCCAGCGCCAAACCGTCAAAAGTGGAGGTGCCACGGCCAATCTCGTCCATCAGCACCAAAGAATGGGGCGTTGCGCTGTGCAAAATCTGCGCAGCTTCGGTCATTTCCAGCATGAAGGTAGATTGCGCGTTGGCCAAATCGTCTGCAGCGCCAATACGGGTGTGGATAGCGTCAATCGGCCCCAAGCGGCAACTGGCGGCAGGCACGTAGCTGCCCATGCTGGCCAACAGCACAATCAGCGCGACTTGGCGCATATACGTCGATTTGCCGCCCATGTTGGGGCCAGTGATGATCTGCATGCGCTGCTTGTGGCCCAGCGAGGTGTCGTTGGCAATGAACGCAGTGCTCGACGTTTCAGCCAAGCGCGCTTGCACCACCGGGTGACGACCTTGGCTGATGGCGATGCACGGCTCGCGTACAAACTGCGGGGCGCACCAGTTCAGCGTCAAAGCGCGCTCGGTCAAGGCGCACAGCGCGTCAAGGCTAGCCACTGATTTGGCGAGTTGGCTTAAGGGGGCGATGAAGGCTTGTAGCTCATCCAATACTTGCTCGAACAACCATTTTTCCCGTGCTAAAGCGCGGTCTTGGGCGCTCAAGGCTTTGTCTTCAAAGGCTTTTAGTTCGGGTGTGATAAAGCGTTCGGCGTTTTTCAGTGTCTGGCGGCGGCGGTAGTCGGCTGGTACTTTGTCGGCTTGGCCAGTACTGACTTCGATGTAAAAACCATGCACTTTGTTGAACTGCACCCGTAGCGTCGCAATGCCAGTGCGCGCTTTTTCGCGGTTTTCTAGTTCCAGCAAAAAGGCGTCGCAATTCTCCGCAATACCGCGCAGTTCGTCCAAATCGGCGTCAAACCCCATGGCAATCACGCCGCCATCGCGCACCATGGCGGCTGGTTCCAGCGCGATCGCCCGTTCGAGTAAATCGAGACACTCGACCGGCGTGGCGATGGCATCCTGAATTTCACGCAGCAGTGGCGCATCGGCTTCGCGGTTGCAGATA
>JAYVSU010000058.1:0-6789 GCA_043775055.1 Polaromonas sp. | reverse complement strand
ACTTCATGAAACATTTTTGGCCGCTCATCAGTGTCATTGCAAGCATCGTTCTGGCCGCCTATGCCATCAAAGTAGCCAAAGAAGGCAAGCCCATGACCTACGCCAGCGCGGGCTATGGTTCGTTCTTACTGAAATTTCACCGCACATTGCTATTATTAGTATAGCTAAATAGTGAATGAATACGCCGGCTACAGGTATATTTATAGAGTATTTATGCAAAAAACTACTTTTTCGACAGTTTTAACGACAATGGCGCTTGCTGCGCTCCTGTCTGGCTGTGTCAGCGCGCCACCAGTCAAACCGCCGTTGGCCGTCGCTCAGCCAGAAGGCGCTTCGGGCTACACAGTCAAGCCAGGTTGGGCGACGTCCAAATTCGCCGTAGCTGCCGCCAACCCGCTGGCCACCGAGGCGGGCTACAACATTCTCAAAGCTGGTGGCAGCGCCGTCGATGCGGCTGTGACCGTGCAAATGGTGCTGGGCTTGGTAGAGCCACAATCCAGCGGCATTGCAGGCGGTGCATTTTTACTGCATACCGATGGCAAAACCACTGAAGCCTATGATGGTCGCGAAACTGCGCCAGCCGCCGTCAACGACAAGCTCTTCCTAGAAGCCGATGGCAAACCAATGGCGTTCAATGACGCCGTAGTCAGTGGCCGTTCTGTCGGCGTGCCAGGCGCGGTGCGTATGCTGGAGATGGCTCATCAGCAGCATGGCAAGCTGCCGTGGGCACAGCTTTTTGAGCCGGCCATCGCCTTGGCTGACAAGGGCTTCCAGGTCAGCCCACGCCTCAACACCTTGCTCAAAGAAGATCAGTTTTTGAAAAAGGACGCCACTTCTGCCGCTTATTTTTACGACGCCGCTGGCCAGCCGTGGCCGGTGGGTCACCTGCTCAAAAACCCGTCTTATGCCGCCGTGTTGCGCACTATTGCAAAGCTTGGCGCTAAAGGCTTACTAGAGGGCGATCTTGCGCAGGCCATGGTCAGCAAAGTGCGCCAGCACCCCAACAACCCAGGCCAACTGAGTCTGACCGATTTGGCCAACTACCAAGCTAAAAAGCGCACGCCGCTGTGCTTTGACTACCCCACAGCGCGAACCACCTACAGCATCTGCGGCATGCCGCCGCCAAGCTCAGGTGCGCTAGCGATTGGACAGATTTTGGGGATTTTGAACAACACCGATGCAGCCAAGTTGGCTTTTAACGCGGTGCCGTCTGCAGATTGGCTGCACCTCTATACCGAAGCTTCGCGCCTTGCCTTTGCCGACCGCGCCCAGTACGTGGCCGACCCTGACTTTGTGACCCCGCCAGCAGGCAACTGGATGAGCTTGCTTGAGCCGAGTTATTTGTCGCAACGCGCGCAGTTGATAGGCGCTCAGTCCATGAAAGTCGCTCCGGCGGGCGCGCCGGGCATTGTCAAAACCAGCTATGCAGCGATGCCAGATCAACCCGAATTCGGCACTTCGCACATCAGCATCATTGACGCTGCTGGCAACGCCTTGGCCATGACCACCACGATTGAAGCCGCCTTTGGCTCCCGCCAAATGGTCAACCCAACGCCCGCTTTAGCCGGTGGCTTTTTGCTCAACAACGAGCTCACCGATTTCAGCTTCGCAGCGCAAGACGCAGACGGCAAACCGGTTGCCAACCGCGTTGAAGCCGGCAAACGCCCCCGCTCCAGCATGTCGCCGACCTTGGTGTTTGACAAAACTACAGGACAGGTCGTGATGAGTGCCGGCAGCCCCGGCGGTGCGCTGATCATCCACTTCACCGCCAAAACGCTTTACGCCATGCTCAATTGGGGCTTGAGTGCGCAAGAAGCTATCAATCTGCCGAATTTTGGCTCTTTGAATGGCCCCACGTTGTTGGAAGAAAATCGCTTTCCTGTAGCTACGGTTGAGGCCTTGAAAGCCAGAGGGCATGAGGTGCGAGAATCGAACATGACCAGCGGTTTACAGGCGATTGAGCGCACTAAAACCACAGATTCGCCAAGCTACAACGGGTTCTTTGGCGGTGCTGATCCGCGCCGTGAGGGCATTGTGATGGGCGACTGAATTTAAATGAATACGCCGTAGCAAATCATGCAACAATCTTGGCAAATAAATGTTGATTTCACCCCAAACTAAACTTCCGGATTGCATGACCATGAAAAAATTTGTTTGGATTTTCGCTATACTTTTAGCACTACTTATGGCTGCCTGCGGTGGCGACAGCAGCAGTAACAACGGCGTCACAGAAACCGACGCTTGCGGCAGCTTGGGATTGTCAACAAAATCTTTGACGCTGTCCGCCAAGATAGTCAACGGCACAGACTGCAAAGTCAACAACACTTCACCCGTGGTTGCATTGATTTTGTACTCTGGCAGCACGCAGTATTTGTGTTCTGGCACCATGATTTCAGCCAACAAAGTGCTGACCGCTGCGCATTGCTTTGAAGGCGTCAGCGCGGTTGACGTCGTTTTTGGCATTGAAGACGGCACGCTCAGAAAAGTTCGCGCTTTAAATTGGAACTCTCACCCCAACTTCACCAGAACTCAATTTGAGCTGCTCAATGACGTCGCCGTGGTCAATATTGGCCGTGATTTGCCGCTGCCATCGTTGCCAATTTCCATCAGCACCACGCCCAGTGCAGGCGATATTGCATCCATTTTTGGCTATGGTCTGAGCAGCGGCTCAGCCAATGACGCTGGTGTCCTGCGCTCAGGCTCCATGCAAATTTCAGGTAACAGCGAAACCAGCATCACCGCCGTTTACCAAGCCAACCGCAGCAGCACTTGCTTTGGCGACTCTGGTGGCCCTTTGTTGTTTACAGTGGGTGGCCAGCCCGCGTTGGTCGGCGTAACCTCCACCGGCCTGCGTGAAAGCAGCTCGGCAGAATGCAGTGTGAACGAGGAAGAACGCTTCGCACGCCTGCAAAGCCCAGTTGTTGCCAATTTCTTGCGCACCGCAGCGCCGGATGCTGTATTTAAATAGCACAGATTGATGGCATGTTGTCGACTGGCAAAGTTGCATTACTTTTTTAAATCCTTTACAATTTAAAATCCTTTACTTCTCAAATGGCGTAAAAAATGCTAACTGTAGCCACTTTATCTCCAAAATTTCAAATCACCATCCCAAGTTCGGCACGGCGTGCTCTTGGGCTAGAGGCAGGGCGTCATCTGCAAGTGATTGTCAAAAATGACCGCATTGAGCTAGTGCCGCAAGAGCCATTTTCTTCGCTGCGAGGGATGTTTAAAGGGCAATCTTCCGTTGTGGAACGTGACAAAGACCGCGTCTAAAGATCGTATTTAAATGCCCTGAATTTAGAAGCAATGAATATCTTGGATTCCAGCGCATGGCTAGAAGTTCTCGTTGATGGCGCACATGCCGCAACCTTCTTACCCATCATAGAGAGCGGCAAAGTTGTCGTCCCCGCAGTCACCATTTTTGAAGTCACCAAACGCGCCCGCATCATGGGTAGTGAAGCAGATGCTCAGCGCATCGAATCCCACATGCGCCGTTTCTCTGTGCTTGACTTAACAGCAGAACGCGCAAGTAGCGCGTCCCTGCTGTCGCTTAAACACAAATTACCAATGGCAGACAGCATGATTTATGCGGCAACTTTAGAAGTCAATGCGACTTTGTGGACATTGGATGAAGATTTTGAAAGCTTACCGCAGGTTAAGTATTTCTCTAAGATTTGAACTTAAATTTATGGCTTAAATATGACTCTAGCCGTCGTATTTATTGCCTGCGCAGCTATATTACTTATAGCAAAAATAAATCTTAATTTTTATGATAAACATAGCCTTCGCCAGCGCACATATTGCATTTATCGTCAATTTCTTCATTTATCCCAGTACCATCGCAATCAAAACAAATCACCATTCCGTCTTTGATTCGATCAGCTAAGATTGCTTTTTCCATTTCTTCGTTTGATAGATTTGTTGACAATTTCATTCCTTTACATAATTAAAAAAATAAATGATAACGACTAACAGCTCACTTCCGCAAGAGTTCTTAACAATATTAGGCGAATCGGTAAAGATTTTACTTGGCGCTTTAGCAGCCATCATGGGAGCATATATACAAAGCAAATTAGCAGATAAAAATTCAAAAGCAAAACTTAAAACAGATAAGTTTGAACGTATTTATGCTTTGTGCCAAGCTGTTTATGATGGGCATAAAAGTGAAATTTCAAATGCTCGAAAAAATTTCATTAAAAAGCCTGAAAAATATCTAGAAAACAGAAATCATCCAGGTTCTGAAATGAGTGAATTAAAAATGCTGATTCGCTCTTACTCCCCCGATCTAGAAGAGTTAATTACTAATATTGACGCTGGACATCGTCCTCTAAAAGAAATTTTTGATGAGTTTGATAAATTAGCATTATCAAAACCGTCGATGACTCAAAGCGAATTTGATGAAAAATTGGTAATTTGCAATTTACGTCTAATTGACTTGGGTAATGGCGCTAACGTCATTAAATCCAGGATTGCAAAACAACTCAGAACATTGGTTTCTTAAAAAGCTAACCACCCCATGTCCATCCCCGCCTCCTTCATCCAAGAACTCATCGCTCGCGCTGATGTCGTTGACATCGTGGGGCGGTACGTTCAGTTGAAGAAAGGGGGGGCTAACTTTATGGGCTTGTGCCCTTTCCATGGGGAGAAGTCGCCGTCGTTCAGCGTGAGCCCTGCCAAGCAGTTTTACCATTGCTTTGGCTGCGGTAAAAACGGCAATGCGATCAGCTTTTTGATGGACCACGGCGGGATGAGTTTTGTGGAGGCGGTGAAGGATTTGGCGCAACAGTACGGCATGCAGGTGCCTGAGGAAGAAGGCTCGCCGCAAGACCGCGCCCGCGCTGCGGAGCAACGGCAAAAGCAGGCAACGCTGACGGATGTGCTTGAAAAAGCTGGCGAAGCCTACAAAAAACACCTGAAAAACACGCCAAAGGCTGTTGACTACTTCAAAGGCCGTGGCCTGAGCGGTGCCATTGCCAAGCAGTTTGGCCTTGGGTACGCGCCCGAAGGCTGGCGCAGCTTGGCCAGCGTGTTCCCGAATTACGATGACCCGCTTTTGGCCGAGAGCGGCTTGGTCATCACGAGCTCTGAACAGGGTGAGGCGGACAAACGCTACGACCGTTTCCGCGACCGCATGATGTTCCCGATTCGGAATGTCAAAGGCGAATGCATCGGCTTTGGAGGTCGAGTTTTGGGTGAGGGGACGCCGAAATACCTCAACTCGCCTGAAACGCCGGTTTTTAGCAAGGGGCGCGAGCTGTACGGATTGTTTGAAGCGCGCTCCGCCCTGCGCGAGCAAGGGTATGTGCTGGTAACCGAGGGCTATATGGACGTGGTGGCACTGGCACAGCTGGGCTTTCCGAACGCGGTCGCCACGCTGGGCACGGCTTGCACGCCTGACCATGTGCAAAAGCTGTTTCGCTTCACCGACTCGGTCGTTTTCAGCTTTGATGGCGACTCGGCTGGTCGCCGTGCAGCCCGCAAAGCCTTGGATGGAGCCATCCCGTACGCTACCGATGTACGCACCGTGAAGTTTCTGTTTCTGCCCGCAGAGCACGACCCCGACAGCTTTATCCGCGAATTTGGCAGAGAAGCCTTTTCACGCTACGTCTCTGAAGCGACGCCGCTGAGCCGATTTTTGATCGATGCTGCCCGCGAAGGCTGCGACCTGAACACGATTGAGGGCCGCTCCCACTTTGCCAGTAACGCCAGCCCGTTGTGGCAACCGCTGCCCGAAGGCGCTTTGAAACGTCAATTGCTGGGTGAAGTGGCTGATTTGGTGCAACTGAGCAGCCGAGAGCTCCTAGAAGTTTGGCAAGGCGCAGCAGCAGCGCGGCAACCTAGCGGACGTTCGAAAAAGCCCAATCAAGCCGAAGCTGGACATACCGGCGACTCCCAAAGCGGCGCGGAGTACGCCAGCGGCAATCCCTACAGTCAAGAATATAGTCAAGATGGAAGCTATAAAAATAATAGCTATAAAGACAATAAATACGCTGGCTACAGTCAAAAATATGGTAAATTCGGCAAAAATAGAGAGCAGCCACCGCCGCGCCTGCTAGGACGTGGTGCGCCCAACTCGCAAGCAGACAACGCGGTGCGGATTTTGCTTGACGACACCAGCTTTTGGGACACCTTGTCGCACGACGATCATGCCATGCTGTGCGAGCTACCTGCCCCCTACGGCGAGCTGTTTGTTTGGCTGGAGGCCCAGCTGCACGACCATGGCTCAATGCCTTGGATCGCGCTGCGCGAGGGACTGCAAGGCCATGCACTGCAAGCCATGGCCGTCAAAATCATGGCCGAAGCGCATTTGCTGCACAAAAAAGACCTGGATGAGTCTGAATCTGATGCTCAAAAACGCCTCAAAGAAGCGCGCCAAGAGCTGCGAGGGCTATTGACGCGGATGCATATTAAAAGAATAAATTTGCTTAAAACCGAGACAATTGAAGCCGCAAAAGCTGACCCCACTTTGTTAGCCTATTACAAAGAACTCGAAGAACGCAGCAAAAAATTAGAGGCATCCTTAAAACCAATTGCTGAAGCTTGACGGGCAATTTGGTATAATGCATTTCATCGACGAGAGCGACAGCAACACCTCCGGATTCGGCCACTTGTGATATGACTCACACCGCGCCACCATCGCCGCAAGGATTGCATTCCAAATGTTCGCCCTCAAATCTCGTCAATGAAGAAGTAGGAAACAACAGTTTTTTGCTTTTTCTCTAAAAATAATCGTTTTCTCCTGTAGTTTGTTGTGCCATTTTGTTGCGACACATCGTGTTCACTTGTTCG
>JAYVSU010000057.1:0-9285 GCA_043775055.1 Polaromonas sp. | reverse complement strand
CAATTGGCCGTGTTGGTCGACCGAGGTGGCCGTGAACTGCCCATCCATGCCGAATATGCCGCTGCGAGATTGATGCTCTCCGCCGACCAATCCCTCGCTTTAGCGCGCAGTGAATCAGGCAGCTTTAGCTTTGAAGTCCAAACAAAAGCGCAAGCACCATCCAAACCAGCAGCATAAAATCATTCAAATCTGAACCAACATGCTCTACAAACGCAACCCCCAACTCAACAAAAACGGCGAGCTCATTCACCTGTTATCTATTGAAGGTTTGCCCAAAGCGACCTTGACGCATATTTTGGACACAGCGGCCAATTTCGTCTCCGTTAACGACCGCGAAGTTAAAAAAGTCCCACTCTTGCGTGGCAAAAGCGTTTTTAACCTTTTTTTTGAAAACTCCACCCGCACCCGCACCACTTTCGAAATCGCCGCCAAGCGCTTGAGCGCCGATGTGATTAACCTCGACATCGCCCGTTCGTCTGCCTCCAAAGGTGAGTCGCTGCTGGACACCATTGCCAACCTCAGCGCCATGGCAGCCGACATTTTTGTGGTGCGCCACGGCGAGTCTGGCGCGCCGTACTTGATTGCACAACACGTCGCCCCGCATGTGCATGTGGTCAACGCTGGCGATGGCCGCCACGCCCACCCAACCCAGGGTTTGTTGGACATGTTCACCATTCGGCACTACAAAAAAGATTTCTCTAACTTAACCGTCGCCATCGTGGGCGACGTGTTGCACTCGCGCGTGGCGCGGTCTGACATCCATGCTTTGACCACCTTGGGCTGTGCTGAAGTGCGCGTCGTGGGTCCCAAAACCTTGGTGCCTAGCGACATGGCACAGATGGGCGTGCGGGTCTGCCACACTTTGGAAGAAGGTATCAAAGACTGCGATGTCGTCATCACCCTGCGTCTTCAAAGCGAGCGCATGAGCGGCGCATTGCTGCCAAGCAGCCAAGAATTCTTCAAAAGCTACGGTTTGACACCTGAAAAGCTGCACCTCGCCAAACCCGACGCCATCGTCATGCATCCTGGCCCCATCAACCGAGGCGTTGAGATTGACTCCGCTGTGGTTGACGGCATGCAAAGCGTGATTTTGCCGCAGGTGACCTTCGGCATCGCCGTACGCATGGCGGTGATGAGCATCGTCGCAGGGAATGAGGCCTGATATGAAAATACTGATTCAAGGTGGCCGCGTCATCAACCCAGCCACGGGTTTTGATGAAATATGTGACTTAGCTGTGGCTGCTGGTCGTATTGTTGCTATTAAAAATATAGCTCCCGACTTTGTCCCGAATAAAACCATCAACGCCAAAGACTGTGTCGTCGCCCCCGGTTTGGTCGATTTGGCGGCAAGGTTGCGCGAGCCGGGCTATGAACACGAAGGCATGCTGCAAAGCGAACTGGCCGCTGCGGTGGCTGGCGGCGTCACCAGCTTGGTCTGCATGCCAGACACCGACCCCGTGCTTGATGAGCCGGGTTTGGTGGAGATGCTCAAGTTCCGTGCGGAAAAGCTGCACCAGTCACGTGTTTTCCCACTCGGTGCATTGACTCTCAAGCTTGAAGGCGATGTGTTGACCGAGATGGTTGGTTTGTCAGAAGCGGGCTGTGTCGGTTTCAGCCAAGCCGAAGTGCCGCTAGCTAACACGCAGGTGCTGCAGCGCGCTTTGCAATACGCCAGCACCTTTGGTTATGCCGTCTGGCTGCGCCCGCAGGACATGCATTTGGGCAAAGGGGTGGCGGCCAGCGGCCCTTTAGCAACGCGCATGGGCTTGAGCGGCATCCCCGTCGCCGCAGAAACCATTGCCTTGCATACTATTTTTGAGCTGATGCGCAGCGCGAACGCCCGCGTTCACCTGTGCCGCATCAGCAGCGCTGCTGGCGTTGCCTTGGTGCGCCAGGCCAAGTTGGACGGTCTGCAAGTGAGCTGCGATGTGAGCATCAACTCCCTGCATTTAACCGACACCGACTTGGGCTACTTTGACAGCCGCGCCCGCCTGAACCCGCCGCTGCGACAACAACGCGACCGTGACGCCCTGCGTGCCGGTCTGGTAGACGGCACGATTGATGCGCTGGTCTCAGACCACACCCCAGTTGATGAAGATGCCAAAACCCTGCCTTTCGCTGAGTCTGAACCAGGAGCCACCGGCTTGGAGTTGCTGCTTAGTTTGGCTTTGAAATGGCAGGCAGACAGTGCGGACAAGTCGCTCAATTTGTCAAAAACACTCGCAACATTGACCAGCCAGGCCGCTAAAGTTTTGGGTTCTAGTGTTGGCGTGCAGCACGCCAGCTTGGGCGAACTCACCATAGGCGGTGCTGCCGACATCTGTATTTTTGACCCCAAGACAATGTGGGTGGTCACCGCTGAAGCCTTGCGCAGCCAAGGCAAACACTCACCGTTTACTGGCTACGAGCTGCCCGGCCGTGTGCGCGCCACCTTGGTCGGTGGACATGTAGCCTTTGAGGCTTAAAACTATAAACCGATGTCCAGACTTATCGCCTTAGGTAAATTACTGGTCATCGTGCCCCACATTGCCGTGGGTTTGTACACCATTTACGGCCACTTCCCTAGGCTCTCCCAAACCCAGAGAAACAACCGCATTGAGGTCTGGGCCGGCAAATTACTTGATAAGTTAGCTATTAAATTAGTAGTGAATGGCGTTCCACCCAGCGCAGGCCCCGTGTTGCTAGTGGCCAACCACATCTCTTGGCTGGACATTTTGGTCATGCACGCCGCGCGGCATTGCCGCTTTGTCTCCAAAGCCGATGTGAAGGATTGGCCTGTTTTTGGCACCCTGGCCACCGCAGGAGGTACGCTGTACATTCAGCGCGAGTCCCGCCGTGATGCCATGCGCGTGGTGCAACAAATGGGCGACGCGTTGAATGATGGTCACATTTTGGCCGTATTTCCAGAAGGAACGACTGGTAACGGCATTGATTTGCTGCCTTTTCACGGTAATTTGCTTCAAGCCGCCCTCAAAGCCGAAGCGCCCGTACAGCCGGTCGCCTTGAAATTTGTCGACCAGCACAGCGGCCAAATCAGCCAAGGCCCCAGCTTTGTAGGTGATGAGACCTTGCTCGGCTCACTGTGGCGCACCTTGAAGAGCAAAGACATCGTCGCCGTCGTCACCTACGGTGACCCCCAATCACATCAAGGCCGCGACCGACGCGTGTGGGCGCATGATGTCCGCGCTGAGATTGAGAAATTGCGTGATTCTGGGGTGTAGTGACAACTTCTATATTTTTATTTATAGTACGAATGAGGCGTTTTCGGTCTGAACAAAACCATTTAATCTGTTCGTACTTTTTGCTAACTCTCTGTGGCGAAAAAGCATGTCAATAACCAATTTTTTTGCAGTACTTTTCACCGTTGCCATGCTTGCAACCACGGTCTACTTTTTTTTGGGTGGCCTGCCGCTGCTGATTCTTAAACATGACACGCAACTTGACTCCGGCTTCATACGTGGATTCATCAATACGAGCTATCTCGCTACGATGACCGTCTCAGCAGGCGCATCGGTAAGCTACGCTTGCTTTGGGCGCATTGACTTAGTCATTGGCGCTGTCATTATTTGCGCAGTATCTGTTTTTCTTCGTAAAACGGTGATCGCCAAAATGGACAACCTTCGCCTTCAGATTCTTGCGGATGACGCGAGTGCCATCCAGCTTTTTCGCAGCATTCATACCAAGGCGCTGTCGGTAAATCTTATTCAGTTCATAGCTGTTTTGTATGGACTGACTACATTCAAGCTCTAGGTGCAATCTAACATGTGAGTAAGTGAATCACATTGCTAATTGCTATATATTTAGTAGCAAACTATTGAATAAATAAGACGGCTATAGTTAAAAAAGCCTTAAAAATATTATCTCAAGCTGTAGTTCGATTTTGAGTGTGCTGATAGGCTATATTCAAGGTCACTTTTAAGGTATTTATGAAATTCTTCCTTGTATTTGCAGGATGTTTGTTTTTTGCTTCTTCACATGCGGCTGATATTTTTAAATGGACAGATTCAAAGGGCGTTGTTCATTATGGAGAGAACTTACCGCAGGATAGAAAAGAGCCAGTTAAATCACTTGATGTTCGTCATTCAAACTTAACTGACGAGCAGCGAAGTGATGGAGCGCGTCGGCTTGTGGCGAATAGAAGTAAGCTCAATACCAAGCATACAAGCGACGATGAGTCTGCAGTTGCACCTACCAACCCAGCATCAAATGTTAAAACAACTTCAGTGGGATCTGTTTCTCCTACAAAGCCATCAACCACATCGTCGATTTGTTCTGATGTTTGGAAAAAATATGAGGCCCAATATGAGTGTATGAATCCTTACCGAATTTTTTCAGGGAATGGTAAAAATATGGTGTTACCTGAAGGACTGGTCGCTTGTGGGGCGCCTATTCAACAGCCAAGTACCCCGTATTGCCAATGAAAGATGTGACGCTTCCACTGTAATTTCTAGTATTGCTAAAAGAATTTGGTTAGCGAACTTCAGGATCGTTCAAACGTCACCACATGATCCACTTGCGCACGGATGCCTATCCATTCGCCCAAGGTGTGGTCGTGGTGGCTGGGGACGTGGGCTAGGACGGTTTCGCCGGTTTTCAGGCGCAGGGTGTAGAGGAACTCTGAGCCACGGAAGGCTTTGCGGACGATTTGCGCTTTGACTGGGGCGTCGTCGTCGTGGACGATGTCATCGGCGCGTAGCAGCACATCGCACTCGCCAGCCGGGTAGGCGCTGGGCAGGGGGCATTCTTCAACGTCGCTCAAATCGCCCAGCGCGGTGTGAACGACGACTTCATTGCCAGAAACGGTGCTGATTTCACGAATCGTCGCTGGTGTAAAGACGCCGTGGCCAATAAAATCTGCCACAAAGCGCGTCGCGGGGCGGTGATAGAGGGAGTAGGCGTCGTCCCATTGGTGCAGCAGGCCCTCATGCATCACGCCGATCACATCGCCAATGGCAAAGGCTTCGAGCTGGTCGTGGGTCACAAACAGGGCGGTGGCGTTGGCATTTTTTAAAATCACCCGCAACTCATGCGCGAGGCGTTCACGCAGGCCCACATCGAGGTTGGAAAACGGCTCGTCCAGCAGCAGCAACTGCGGTTGCGGTGCCAAAGCGCGGGCCAGTGCGACGCGCTGCTGCTGACCGCCTGAAAGTTCATGTGGGTAGCGTTTCAAGGTGTCGGGCAGGCCGACCAACTCCAAAACCTCGGCAACACGGGCTTGGCGCTGCGCTTTAGGTAAATGGGCAATGCCAAAAGCCACGTTGTTGGCCACGTCTAGGTGTGGAAACAGCGCGTAATCTTGAAACACCATGCCAATGCGACGGGACTCGGCGGGGACGAAGGTGTCTGCACTGCTCACCACCGTTTTGGACAGCGCAATCGAGCCTTGGCTCGCACGCTCTAAGCCTGCTACGGCTCGTAACAGCGTGGTTTTGCCGCAGCCCGAGGGGCCAATCAAGACGCCAATATCGCCGGCACGTAACCCAAAAGTGACACCCGCCACAGCAGGGATGGGGCGGTTGGGGTACTGAACCTGGAGTTGAGAAACCTCTAAATACATAGCAGTCATTGTAGGGGAGATGCACGGGCAGGGTTTCTAGATGCGTACAATTCGCATTTAGATTCATATGACTTCTGCCAACCTTCCACCCTCTGTCATGTCCTTGCCGGCTGTGAACACCCGCATTTTCAGTGCACGGCGTTTGTTGTTGCAAGCATTTTTGTGCCTGATGGTGTTTGTGTTGCTGCTGCCCGTGCTTGCGGTGTTGGCTTCGGTGCTGCAATGGAATGCCGAGTCGACACAAATCTTGCAAGAAATCAGCCGCACGGTGTTGCCGGACTATGCGCTCACCTCGCTTATTTTGTGCATTCTTGTAGCTATTGGCGTCGCGCTCGTCGGTGTCAGCAGCGCCGCAGCGGTCACTTTGTTTGACTTCAAAGGTCGCAAAACCTTTGAGTGGGCGCTGCTGCTGCCGTTGGCCATGCCGGCCTACGTGGTGGCCTACGCCTACACCGACTTTTTGCAATACAGCGGCCCGCTGCAAAACTGGCTGCGAATCACCTTTGGTCTGGAGGGCCGCGTTTTCCCTGAAGTACGCAGCTTGGGTGGTGCCGCCTGGGTGTTCACGTTTTGCCTCTATCCCTATGTGTATTTGCTGGCACGCACTGCGCTGACGGACCGCGCCACCCATTTGATGGACGCCGCCCGCTTGCTAGGCGCACCCATGTCGCGCCGTATCCGTGAGGTAGCGCTGCCGCTGGCGCGCCCTGCTGTGGCGGCAGGTGTGGCGCTGGCGTTGATGGAAACTCTGGCAGACTTTGGCGTTTCCAGCTACTTTGGGATCCAAACTTTCACGGCGGGTATTTACAAGGCTTGGCTGGTTTTGGACAACCGCATCGCCGCTGCGCAACTGGCTACGGTGTTGCTGGTTGTTGTGATGCTGCTCCTAAAGTTAGAGCGTAAGGCGCAAACGCGTATGCGTTTTGCGGTGACGAAAGGATCTGGGCGTAGCGCTGTGGAGCCTTCAAAATCACCAACAGCAGCCGTGCTTTTGAAGGACAAAGTGACCGATATAGTGACCGACAAATTGACAGGCAGGCGCTTGGTCTGGGCTTGGTTGGTGTGTGGTTTGCCTGTCTTGATGGGTTTTGTACTGCCGCTGCTGTTCATGCTGCGGCCCTTTTTGGCTGCCATGCGCTCTGACGATACGCCTTTGCCATGGAGCCAGTTTGGCCAATGGGCGGCTAACAGCGTGATGTTGGGCGGCATCAGCGCAGTGCTGGCGGTGTCGTTTGCCTTGATTTTGGCCTTTGCGGTACGGACTCGGCCTGACCCACTCACACGCGGCGTGGCGCAGCTTGCGGGTGTGGGTTATGCCATTCCCGGCGCGGTGATTGTGGTGGGACTGCTGATTCCCGTGGGTTGGGTGCAGGCGACAGCCCCGCAACTCGGCGTCGGCTACTGGGTCACGGCCACGGTGTTGGGCATTGTTTGGGCCTATGTAGTGCGCTTCAGTGGCGTAGCGCTGCAGTCCGTGCAAAGCGGTTATGCCAAGATTCCCATGAGTTTTGACGAGTCAGCGCGTATGTTGGGTGTCAGTGGCGGTAGGCTATTGCGCCGCGTGCATGCGCCGCTGCTCAAGCGCTCTGTGGTTGCGGCCGCGCTTTTGGTGTTTGTGGATGTGATGAAGGAACTGCCTGCTACGCTGGTGCTGCGGCCCTTCAATTCTGACACTTTGGCTGTGGTGGCTTATCAATTGGCGCGAGATGAGCGGCTGGGTGAGGCGGCTTTGCCCTCTTTGGCGCTGGTTTTGGTGGGCTTGCTGCCCGTCATCTTGCTGAGTCGGACTTTGCGGTCACGTTAAGGGCTGCTTTGCTAGATCTTCTCAGTGTTTTCCGCAATAGTCGTTTGCGGTAGATTCAGATACTCTGGCTAGTATGAATTCATCTAACGACTCTGCGCCTCAAGTCCCTGCCAACAGCTCAGACACGCCTGCAAACGGCTATATACCCTATGTGCCACCGCCTTCAGATGCGCCCGTCAAAGACATTGTAAATTTGCGCTTTGCCGATCCTTTCCAATGGCTAGCACTGGGTTGGCGCGATGTCATGGCGGCCAAGGGCATCGCCGCTTTTTACGGCGTCTGCTTTTGGTTGATGGCCTTGGTTTTGGGGGCCGTATTTCGCAGCAAGCCTGAATACGCGATGTCCATCGCCTCAGGCTGCCTCTTGGTCGGGCCGTTTTTGGCGATGGGGCTGTACGAAGTAAGCCGCCGCCGTGAGCAGGGCATTAAGCCAGAGTTGAGCGTTTCTCTGATGTGTTGGGACAAACATATCCGTAGCATGGGCATGCTGGTGTTGGTGTTGATTGTTTTGGAGCTGCTGTGGGGCAGGGCGTCTTTGGTGGTTTTTGCGGTCTTTTTTAACACCGGCATGCCATCCACCACAGGGGTGATTCAAGCGATTTTTAACCTGCAAAACTGGGAATTTTTAGCGGTTTACCTGCTCGTGGGCGGATTTTTTGCTGGCTTGGTCTTCTCCGTAGCGGTGGTGTCTATCCCGATGATTTTGGATCGCGATACAGACGCCATTTCTGCCGCGATCACCAGCTTGCAAGTGGTCTTTAGCAACCTGCCCGTGATGCTGCTGTGGGGGGCTTTGCTGACATTTTTAGTCATAATAGCCCTACTACCTTGGGGGTTAGGACTGTTGTTTGTCGGCCCTTGGCTGGGCCATGCGAGCTGGCATGCTTACCGTGGCACGGTGCGTTGGCTGGCTTAATTGCTTAAATTTGCTATATATTTAATAGCAAAATAATGATTATTTACGCCTGCTACAGCCATGTTTAACCCTAAATTGGTCCCCTCGACAGGAATCGAACCTGTATCTAGCACTTAGGAGGCACTCGTTCTATCCATTGAACTACAAAGGGCTGTTACCAATTATCGCTTTTTTTTATAGCTGTTTAAGGCAGAATAGCAGCCAGTTGAGTAATTAGCACGTTAAGAACATGTGGTAAGTTGTTGTTAAATAACAGTTAAAATGCTCAACACCACGACTCGAACATATACATTTAAGGAAACAAAGCATGGCATGGCTCAACACATTGAATGATGGCGTATTTGGCAAACTGCCTCTGGCCGTGACGGTTGCTGCGGCAGCCTTGGTAAGCGGCTGTAACGTCGGTAAAACCGACACCGTAACTGGCGCTGCTACTGGCACCACCACTACCAGCGGCGCCCGCACCTGCACTGGCGCGTACACTGGCAGCATCGACCCGCCATCACATGAAGTGCGTATTGCTAACCGTAACCGCCAATTGACAGAAACTGGCTTTCCAATCACTGGTAATGATGCTGTAGACAACGCGAACACCACCGGTGGCGGTGTTGACGGTGGTATTTACTTGACTGGCGGTTTCAATTTTGAGACTGATAAAGGCTGTACCGTCATCATCAACAACGGCTCAAACGTTTTTGGAATTCCAATCACTATCACTGGCACGGTGAAGTCTGATTTAACTTTTGACATGTACGACCCTGAAGCAGGCCCATTCGTTGGTAAAGTTGACGCTAACAACGTGGTGAGCGGTCAACAGCAAGAAGGCGGCAAGACGTGGGTGCACGGCGTGTTGAATGGTAAATTCATCCCTAACGGTCATGTTTAAGCGAATTGCCTAAAACATCACAGTTTTAAACGCTTACCCCCTTAATGGCTGGTTTCAGCTGCTGAGGGGGTAATTTTTTTACACACTAGGAAATGAACATGGTATTACAGGTATCGCAGAAA
>JAYVSU010000056.1:0-18848 GCA_043775055.1 Polaromonas sp. | reverse complement strand
ATCGAGCAGCTTCTATTGCAGCGAGAACAAGATCTTTCAACGGCTGATCGGGTCACTGCGCTACGGCGGCTTGGTCGCGATGTGCTCGCACTTTCGCTGACTGAAAAAAGCCTACTGAAAGCGGAGGATGAATCCAGTGATTTGTTGCGCCAACATCGGGATCAGCTCAGGCTTCTATTGGCCCGACGTATCGATGTTGGATACGAAACTCGGAATCTTTCAGATTTGAAAATTGCACGCAGCGAACTTATGGCTAACTTTCCGTTAGATAAAGGGCGCGCTACCCTGCTTCTAGCATACAACGCACTGCGTGCAGAAGGCAGCAGCTTAGTGCCGTCCGGAATTCGGAACGAAAAAGATATTTCTCTACTTGCCGAGCTTTCAATAAATGATGATCCGATGCGGTTCACGATTGGCGGCAATCAGCGAGCTGACAACTCGTTAACATATGGCCGCTTCGAATGGACCCATGCCTTCACAAAGCGCTTGAATGCCCGATTGGATATGTCGTTGAACGGGTTAACTGAAGAAACTTCCGCGCTACGCGTTATCGGCAAGAAGGACAAAATTTCTGTCGGACTCAGCAGCAACCTGACCGATTTGACGTATGCCCGTATGGAACTGGCAGGGCAGTATTTCAAGACTCGGAACGATGATGCACTGGGCCACGGGTATCGGTTGGAAGGAGAGATCGGAACGACAGTGTTAAAGAGCCTTCCGACATGGCAAATGCGGATATCTGGAAGCTCTGAAAAAAATAAACTGGTGGATCGGCTGCCGGCCAACCTGCTTGGAGTAGTCGTGCCGTCGTCGCAGACTATTGAAAACGTTCTTGCCCCCCGCTTCAGCACTCTTGGCGTGGGCACCACGTGGCGATTCGGTCAGGCCGACGGCGTGGGGCGTCGCCCCCATGGTGAGCTTGATGGATGGATAGGTCGGCAATGGCCTGCTAACCAACTCGCATATAACCTGCGTGCTGCATTTAGCATTCCGGTATCGCAAGCTGGCCAGCTGAGGTTTGAAACGTTTTACACCAATGTCCAGGGCGGCCAGTCAACGAAGGCGAATCGCGGAGTCGGCGCTTGGTACCGTCACGAGTTTTGAGCACATAGCGTTCATTACAACGACACCATGATAGACAGAATCAGGAACATTCTTATGAAATGGTCACTCCCCTTCGATGAGCTCATGCGAGCGCGAGACGTTCGCTTGTCAAGTGCCGTACCTAAATCGATACGGCCCGACTGCGCACTAGGTGGTTCGCATATGAGCAGCAACGGGGTAGCAGCTAGACATCTTTCTGAATCAGATGCCGATACAGGTCTGGCGGCTTTGGCCTATTTAGAAATAATAGTTCTAGGCGCCCTAATTCCGGCCGGACTATTATGGTTTTCCCACACTCAATACATTCAATTTGTCTTGCCGTTGCTGGTGCTGAGTCCGCTTTTGCTGGGTCTGCACTATGGCTTTTTCCCGGGTGCCGGCGGCGCCCTAGCGACGACTGTTGCTCTTGCTGTGATCACCTATTTCAAACCGGATTTACTAGGTGAATTTCCAAAAACACAGGCAATCAGTTTGTTGCTTGTCGGGATGGTCTGCGGTGAAGCTCGTGACATCTGGACTGCACGACTGGGACGACTTCAGTATCTGTGCAACTATCATCAAAACCGACTGGAACAATTCACCAGCACTTACCGGATTCTGCAAATCTCACATTCACAGCTTGAGCGAAGGGTAGCCGGCAGCACAAACAATTTGCGGACAGCGCTAGAACGGCTAGAACTGCGGGATCCGGACTCCTATGTAACCCACAGTGAACAGCTTGACGGAATCGGTGATTGGCTTTTAGATATCATGGTAGAAGCCGGAAATCTCCATACAGCGGCCGTATATGGAATGAACGGACGAGGAATCTTGCGCATGCCTCCTATCGCCATAGTTGGTAAAGCGAAAGAGCTGTCACGCTTCAACCCATTACTACGAGAAGCGTTAATGACTGGCTCGCTAACCAGTGTCCGAGCGAGCAATCAAGCGATACACGAGAGTGTAATAGCCGTCGTACCACTGATTGATGCCACAGGTCACATTCACGGCATTGTCAGCATCAACGAGATGCCGTTTTTGAGCATCCATCAAGATACGTTTGAAGTACTAAGTGTTCTGGGTAGGCATATCGGAGATATTCTGGCGCGTCGGACTAGACCAATGGGGGATACACAGGGCCCGTTCACTTTGCGGCAAAGCTTACAGCGCAACCTTATAGACGCCAACAAACATGCTATTCCGGCTGCATTAGTAGCGTGCAAAATTGTAGATGCTACTCGCCGCGATCTACTCATCACGCACTGTTGCCATAATAGTCGTGGATTAGACCAAAGCTGGATCACCATCAATCGAAAAGGCCAGACGGTGATTTTGAAGCTTTTACCCTTGACCGATGAGATCGGTGTTAACAGCTATCTAACGCGACTGGAATACGGACAAGTTGGCGGCAGCTCCGCAATCAACGGTATTGTCACCTATCTATGGATGCTGGACAAGGATCGCACAGCGGATGAAATTCTGAAGGAAGTCTACGTCGCATGCGAGATAGAAGCAGTTGAAGCGACGCCTAGAAATAATCAGCACTCCATTTCGGAGGTCGCACTATGATCTGGTTATGGTTGGCCTGTGCAGTCGCTCTGATTCTTGATGCCGGAATCTTACGTCTTCTGCCAGAGGTTAGTTCTTCTGTAGGTTACCTGCTTGCATTATCTATGGGGCACACAACAATTTGCCTGCTCTTTTCACTGGTGGTTCTCAAGCTGCTGCCAGACCCATACCACAAGCCAAGATTTGAATCGCACCTATTTGCTTTCACAATCATCGCCTTTATTCCAGTACTGGGAATGATTGGGCTCCTTGTCTGCATCATTCCCGCATTAAGACATCGGCGTTTGAATGTCCAGTACAGCGAGTGGAATCATCCACGCATTCTCGGTCTACCTACCCACCCCGTCGAACCAAGCGGCTTTGACGGTATCTCACAAGCCGGCGAACTGGCGGGACCATTGCAACATGCTGCTGATCCAAAGAAACGGACTGCAGCCCTGATTGCAACACTGTCGTTGAAAGATCAGTATGCGGTTCCATTGTTACGACTGGCCATGAAAGACACCGAAGACGACATCCGCCTCTTAGCATATGCCCTTCTGAATCGGAAAGAGAGAACGATTGAAGCGCGTATTCGCGAGCGGAATCTGCAACTTGACAACGGTGATTCAGAGCAGCTTTTTTTGCAGCATAAGGCGCTAGCACACGATTACTGGGCACTTGCCCATATCAGTGCATCCCCGGGAAGAACGCAGCTCATGCTGTGCGACCGCGCCCATCAGCATGTACAAGCCGCTCTTGAATGGAGTACTCAAGATGGTGGACTTCTGTTCTTATTTGGTCGCATTCTACTGAATGAAAAGCAGCTTGATGCCGCAAGCGGTGCATTCGAGAGTGCGAGACAGTCGGGTATAGACGCGCGAAAAATAGAACCGTTTCTTGCCGAGATTGCATTCCTCAGACAGCGATATTCCGATGTCAAAAACCATCTGTCTCAGGCCTGCAATGGGCGAAGTCTACTTCGGCTGAACAAGGCATCGACCTACTGGGGGGTACAAATCAATGACGCAATCCGAACATAACATGGATGTCACACTGTTGCTGGAGGGTACTTACCCGTTTGTACGCGGCGGCGTTTCAGGCTGGGTGCATGATTTGATAGAGGGGCTTCCTGATTTCAAATTTTCTCTGGTATACCTTGGCGCGGAACAGGCGGCGCATGATGAAATCCGGTACAAATTGCCCTCCAATGTTCGCGGCCTTCAATGTCATTACTTGATGGACGGCGTCGAGCTGAGCGAACCGAAGGAACGCGCAGGCGATCCTGCGTATTTCTCAGACAGCGCAAAGCTGCATGATTGGTTTCGCAATCCAGACGGCGAGCCAGAGAGGGAATGGCTTGACCGGGTGGTGCTACAAAAGGACGAAAAAAATGGTGCCTGCGCAAAGGATTTCTTTCGTAGCAAGGCGGCATGGTCACAAATAAGCGAAAGCTACGCCCGATATTGTCCTGATGCTTCGTTCCAGTCCTACTTTTGGTCTGTGCGCAACATGCACGCCCCGCTGATGAAGCTGGCTGCCATCGCGCGTACCATTGCTCCATCAAGGGCTTTTCACGCCGTATCAACTGGTTATGCCGGCTTGCTTGGTGCGATGATGAAACAACTGACCGGTCGCCCCCTCATTCTGACTGAGCATGGTATCTATACCAAGGAACGAATGATTGAACTGCAATCCATGTTCCTGCAAGAACAGCAAGGGTGGTTCACCAATGTGCCAACATCTGGCATGGAGCACCATAACCAAGCTTGGGTAAGGCTGTTTGAGGGAATCGGACGTCTGGTATATGTTGCTGCCGACCCAATCATTACGCTTTATGAGAAAAACCGGGAGCGTCAGATCCGTGACGGGGCCTCACCGGCACGCACACGCGTTATTCCGAACGGTGTCGATTTAGCGCGTTTTACACCCTTGCGTGTACTCCGTTCAGCAAAAATCCCCATGGTTGTAGGATTAATCGGCCGCATTGTTCCCATCAAAGATATCAAGACCTTTATCCGTGCAATCGGTGTGCTAGCAATCAAATTACCTGAGGTACAGGGTTGGATCATCGGACCGGAAGAGGAAGATCCCGGCTATGTCGACGAATGCAGGGCGCTGGTACGCAGTTTGCGACTGGAAGATCGTATCCGTTTCATGGGCTTTCAAAAGGTAGAGGACGTACTTCCGCAATTAGGCTTGCTTGCTCTAACTTCGATTAGCGAAGCCTTTCCACTAGTCATCGGAGAAAGCCATGCGAGTGGATTGCCGGTTCTAGCAACAGACGTCGGAGCCTGCCGCGATCTCATCGACGGTATGGAGCCTGCTGATCGCGCATTGGGGCGAGCTGGCGATATCGTGCCAATAAGCGATCACGATGCTTTAGCGCATGCTGCATTTGCGCTGCTCACCAATCCGGAGCGCTGGAATGCAGCACAGCGGGCGGGAATTGCCCGTGTAGAACGTTACTACCAACAATCGCGAGTGATAGACAGCTACCGTGAAATCTATCAAAGGATGGGTGAACTCTAATGGCTGGAATCGGATTTGAACTACGTCGATTGCTAACAAAAAATTCGATAGGCGGGCGGGGTCAAGCCTATGTGTTTGCCGCAATCATTGGCAGTGGACCATGGGTGCTATCGATTATCGCAATCCTTGCCATAAGCCTGATCAGTATTCGTCAGAACTATCCATCAGTGTCCGTCAACCAGTTCCAAGTGTCCATCACGTACCTAATGGCCTTCTCGCTGATTCTTACCAGCCCGATGCAGTTGATGCTGACCCGTTTCGTTGCAGATCGCCTGTTCGAGCAACGCCATCGGCTTATTTTGGCCAACCTGATGGGTGCATTGAGTGTGACGATTCTCACAGCAGGTACTCTAGGGGTAATTGTGTTGGCTCTCTGGTTTGACGGTTCCTTGTTGTACCTACAATGCATGCTGACAGGCTTTGTATCCTTATGCGGCATATGGATTGTGGTGATTTTTGCGTCGGCCATTAAAGCCTATCAACACATCCTGTTTTCATTCTTAGTGGGCTACGGCATTACCGTCGGCGCGGCACTGGGCTTACGAGATTTTGGCGTGACGGGCATGCTGCTGGGCTTTGTTGTGGGTCAAGTATGCCTATTCTTCACCTTACTGTTTCTGGTGGTTCGCCAGTATCCAGGGGACCTACTGGTGTCGTTCGACTTCCTGCAGCGGGACAAGATTTATATTAGCTTAATATTAACCGGGCTTTTTTACAATGCTGGAGTATGGGTGGACAAGCTTCTGTTCTGGACCGATTCGCTCACCGGTACCCAAATCATGGGGCCCTTGCGCGCCTCGCCAATCTACGATCTCCCTATCTTTCTCAGTTATCTGTCTTTGATACCCGGTATGGCGGTTTTTCTGCTTCGGATAGAAACGGATTTTTCCGAAAAATGTGAAATTTTTTACAAAACAATTACGAGCGGCGGCACCTTGGAACAGATCAGCGCTGCAAAAAAAGAGTTGGCTCAAGCCGTGTGGTTGGGCATGCTCGCGATGCTTAAAGTTCAGTGCGCTACAACCTTCATTTTACTGATGTTGGGCGACGAGTTAGTGATGGAGCTCGGTATCGCTCCGATGTATCGCTCCCTCCTCACCATCCAACTAGTTGCGGTAGTTATGCTGCTGCTGCTGCTGGCCGTGCTAAACGTACTTTTTTATCTTGACCAGCGGCAAGCTGCATTGCGCTTGTGCCTGCTTTTCTTCGCATCCAACACGCTCTTTTCCTGGTTGAGCCTTTATCTCGGGTCGAATTATTTTGGCTATGGGTTTGCGCTCTCCGTTTTGTTGACAGCGAGCGTTGGCTTGGTAATCCTGTTACGCAAACTTGAGAATCTCGAATATGAGACCTTCATGTTGCAGCCGATCATTGACTAAAGGAGTACTTTATTAACGCAAATATTGATTGCCTATTTTTCAGTAAAGCACTGCGATGTGACACAGTTTTTTTAACTCACTTAAAGGAGTCATTCATGAAACCACTTACCCCCTCATCCTCATTTTGGGGACTACTGACGAAAGTCGGAATGGTGCTGACATTCGTAGTTGGTCAGTTGCCTGTGCAGGCAGGCGCGAATCTACCAATGGATAACAACACCAACGACTCAGGACCAGTCATTGTTACAACTGACCGCATTAAAACGCCATCCAAACACCGCAAGGTTTCTCATCGCCCAGTTAAGCCTGAAACTTATCCGTCACGACCTCAGCAGGAGGTGCGCACACTTCGATAGGCAGCAAGAGATGATGGAACACATTCATAGCAGAACCGATTATTCCTAATTAGGAGCGAATCATGAACTTACAACTATTTAACCTTAAACCTGCCTTCATCAACACGAAGATGGCAGCACCGGATGTAACAGTACCAGCTCTTCCGGTTAAGCCGCATCGATGTCAGTTTCCACGTTGGACCTCGTGTATTGCACAATTTATACTAGCTCTGGCCTTGTTTTCAGGTCTTTCACCAAAACCTGCCGCAGCCGAAACTCCTGTGTCTATCGACATGAAATTGCTGGTGATCTCGGCTGATGGCACGGAGCCAGTGTTTGCCGGTATCAAATCTATCCTGAATCAAATTGGCGTTCCTTACGATATCCTCATCGCCTCCCAAAGCCCTCTGACGGCGCAAACCCTGTCAGATGGATTGGGGGCAGGACGTTATCAGGGCATTCTTCTCGCCACTGGCAATCTGGCCTATGAAGCATCCCCGAACAACTGGCAAAGTGCATTAACAGCGGCACAATGGCAAACGTTGTGGAATTATGAAGCTGATTTTCGTGTAAGGCAGGTCACCTTGTACACCTATCCGGCAGGTGCGCCGGATAGCTATGGACTGACACCTATTGCGGCTGTCGGTACCGACACCACTGCTATTCAGGCCAACTTGACGACAGCCGGGCAACAGTTTTTCGATTATTTGAATCCGACTAGTCCGATTTCAATTAAGAATGCTTGGACCTACCTAGCAGTACCGGTTTCGAGTACGAACCCTGTTCCACTGTTAACGACTGCAAACGGCTATGCGATTGCATCCATCTATACCTACCCTGATGGCCGCCAAAATCTGACAATCACGACGGACGGCAATCCTGATCTGACGCATACGCTTTTACTCGGATATGGCGTGATCAACTGGGTGAGTAAAGGACTCTTTCTCGGGGAGCGCAAGATTTACCTGAATGCGCAACCTGACGATGTGCTGATTCCGGATGACCTTTGGGATCCGGCAAGGCTGTCTGACCAGACGGGTCTTGAATACCGGATGACGGGCAATGATTACAACCGGCTCATCAATTGGCAAAATGCATTACGGGCATCCAATACCAATTCTGCGCAAATACGCTTGGAGATGCCTTTTAACGGTGTCGGCGCGTCGGGGATTTATCCTAACGATACCTTGACGAATGCGGTGCGGTCAAATCCGAACCAATTCAAGTGGATCAGCCACACGTATGAGCATGAACTGTTGACAACCATCAATTACACCGACGCACTAGCGCAACTCTCCAAAAATCACAAGGTTGCACAGCAGTTGAAGTTCGCACGGTACTCTAAAGACAGCATGATTCAACCCGAAATTTCTGGACTCGATAATCCGGAGTTTCTACGTGCCGCGAAAGATTTCGGCATCCGCTATATTCTGTCGGATACTTCACAGCCAGGATGGAAGAATCCCAGCCCCAATACTGGCTTCTACAGCATCCACCAGCCCAGCATTCTGATTATTCCGCGTTATCCCACCAACCTGTACTATAACGTTTCAACGCCAGTCGAATGGCTTTCGGAATACAACTATTTCTATGGGCCGGGCGGTCTGTTTCCCACCTGGGATCACGCACTAACCTACAGTGAAGTGCTGGACAAGGAGTCTGAAATTTGGCTTCGATATTTGCTGAAATACGACTTGAACCCGGTCATGTTCCACCAGACCAACTTGCGCGCCTACAGCGGCACGAACTCGATGCTGGGCGACTTGATCAATACTACCTTGTCCAAGTACAACAGCATGTATAAGTTGCCGATAGTCAGCCCTAGTCAGCACGATACCGGGATTTTGATGGCCAACAGAATGACGTATAACGCTTCCGGCGTCAGCGGGCGTATTTTGTTGGGGACTACCAACAGTATTTTACTGAAAACCGTCAATCCGGTGAAAGTACCGTTGACTGGGATCTCGTTCGGCACCTCCAGAGAAACCTACGGCGGGCAGATCACTTCCACCATCTCACTGGGCGCGAATGGTACGGCTACAATTCCCGCTCCAGCGTGGTAATAAGAAGAGTTGAACCGTGCAGAAAACCGAAACGAATCTGCTTGCAGGTCGTTTCGGTACTTAGTCATCGTAACTGGTTTTCTACTTTTCTAAGGCCCAAGTTTACTTGGCAGGTAGATCTGAAAGAATTAAAAAGCCGGCCAGTAACACACGGTCTGCTGCCCTGCGCTTGAGTCGGACACGGAGGGTGAAAATCCACGCGAACGACTGGATTGAAATGCGGACTGGGCGCCTGTGGTGTTGGTGCAACTGCTGACGTAATCGAGCGTCCCGATCCAGAATTTCCTGCCACCCGGAGTCAGATTCATGCCGGACCAGTTCAGCAATTCGGCTTCGACGCCAGAGTCGAAGGTGGGCTTGTAAACCTCCTCATGTGCGATGCCGTCAAGCAGGCTCGGGAATGCCACCGTACCGGATGCGCCGGTCGCTTTACCGAGCCGCGTCGTGTTGCTGGTCGCATTCTGCAGGACAAACAGCATAGTCGGATACTTGTCACGAAGCTTTGCAATCAAATCTAATCCACCTTGGCTGCATAAGGCATCACAGGGACCGTTCGTTGTGTTCGTTCCATGCTCCACGATTTCCATGTTGTCAAAATAGAAACCGTCCACACCCTGCGCAACAAGGCGAGGCACGATGTAGTTAATAACCAGATTCTGATAATCAGTATTACCGACGTTCATCCAGACCTCATCACTGTAGCCCGAATATTTTCCCAATTGAGCTGCTTTGTTGGCCGAGCAAGAAAGGAATCCCGCTGGCACGGTAGACCAGTAGCCACGAAAGTTTTCGCAGGAGCCCAGATTCAGATAGCTCAGCACTTTGTTGCCGCCCCCGCTCTGCAACTGTTTGATCTGGGTGGCTGTAAAGTTGCCCATATCAGGGTCAGCATCAATATCCATGATGCGGAAAGTAGCTGCCATTTTTGTAAGATCTATGGTGCTCGCTGTACCATAAAAAGATGCCCATGGACCCGCATTGGGAAAGCCTCGGCTGCTAGTTGTGGTCGTAGTTGTAGTTGTAGGCGTGGGGGTGGGTTGTTTCTGGCGAAGTTCCGAGGTGGTCAAGTCTGTTGCGGTAGTGGACAGGCTAGAGGAGGTGGATGGCGTGCTGTCGCCACCTCCGCAAGCGGTCAAGGTAGCTGTCGCAGCAATGAGAATGGCTGTAAAGCGCAGGCTGGTGAATAAACGGGATCCCGTAGAAGGGGCTAGAGGGGGTGATGAGAATAGTGTTTGATTAGTCATGGGTCGCGAGTCTAGTGGGCCACGCCTGACCCTGCAATGGCTTCCGTAAGAAGATGTAGACGCAATACACAATGGGAGAGGGCAAATTGAGTAACACTTCAATACAAATGCTTTGGCCTATCAATCTTGGCGGATTAATTTGCAAGTCATTGATTTATATGGAAATTTTGCACTCTGACTCGACATAAAAGGGTTAAATGGGGTAACCATTCAAGTTAGCCAGTCCAAGGCGGCTAAGCAGGGTGGAAAAGACTCATAAAAACGGACACATTGATTTAATCAAATTGATTTTTGGAGGGTAGAAATGAAAGCAGTTAGTGGGTGTGAGTTGGTGCATGGGTGAGGCCGACATCAAAGTGAACAGGAGCGGGAAATACCCTTATCATGCAGGCGAGAAGGTCGATATAACCAATAACTTCCTCTTGATGCTAAGTCAGACAAAAAAGCCACGACGCGTTTTTCGAGAATGCAATTCAGACCAACGAAATCAGCGAGAAAGTTACGTTAAAAACGTCGCTTATAACACCGCAAGACAACTATATGTGCGATATTCAACTTCTATGAAAACGATCCTTATCACTGGCGGTGCAGGCTTTATCGGGTCGCACACGGCCGAGGCCCTGCTTGCGCGCGGTATGAAGGTTTGCGTTCTTGATAATTTATCCAACGGAAAAGCCTCCAACCTGCCTGCGGAAGCACTGGCCAGCGGCCAGTTGAAGATTGTCGAAGGCGATGTACGCAACGCAGCGACAGTCGATGTCGCAGTGCAGGGCATGGACGCGGTACTTCATTTGGCAGCACAAGTGTCCGTGCAGCGCTCCGTGACCGATCCGGTCGCCTCATCGGGCCATAACATCACTGGCTTTTTACATGTGATGGACGCTGTACGACGCCACCGCGTGGCGCGCTTGGTTTATGCGTCGAGTGCAGCGGTATACGGCATTCCCGCGTCCTTGCCATTATCGGAAGACGCGACACCAAGGCCACTTTCTCCTTACGGGCTTGAAAAACTCGTCAACGACCAGTATGCCGAGTTGTTTCGCACTTTATATGGCATCTCCAGCATCGGCATGCGCTACTTCAATGTATATGGTCCCCGGCAGGACCCCACATCGCCGTATGCGGGGGTGATCAGCAAGTTCGCCAACGGGCTTCAAACCGGTACGCCACTGCGTGTTTTTGGTGATGGCGCACAAACGCGCGATTTTGTGTATGTGGGTGACGTTGCGCAAGCTAACGTGCGCGCGCTCGAAGCCAGCGTGCAGGGGGTGCTCAACGTGGGAACAGGCCGCACTGTGAGTCTGGTAGAACTCATCCAGGCGATGGCCCAAGCTTTCGGGGCCAAGCCCCATGTGCGCTACGAGCCAGCATCCCCGGGCGATATTCCGCATTCAGCCTCATCCACCAGCCGACTGGTGCAGACCCTGGCTTGGCAACCATCCACCTCATTGATCGACGGGCTGGGTGTGCTGGCTCAGTCACTTCGTTAAAGTTGAATATGCGACATACCCTAACCAAGCTAACCTCTCGAATAGCTATTTTTTTAATGACAGCTTGTGCAAGCAATGTTTGGGCTGGCGGTATTTCTATGTCTCTTTTACCGACTAAACCTTCACCGTCGTTTGCTTTTTACTACGGCACGGACATTCCGTGGGAGTCGTTAGGTGCCTACGATGTGGCCGTGGTCGAGCCCGGCAACGTCGACTTGGCAGATTGGGCGCGGCGTCTCAATTCAGGCACGACCGTCGCGGCCTACATTGCCGTGGGAGAAGTGCACCCGACAAGAGCCTACTTCCAGCAAATGCGGCCCGAGTGGAAGCTGGGCGAGAACAAGACCTGGGACTCCATCGTGGTCGATCAGGCGGCACCGGGATGGTCAACTTTTTATGTGGCTCAAGTGATCAAACCGCTCTGGGACACAGGCTACCGCGCTTTCTTTTTGGACACTTTGGACTCTTTCATGCTAGTGGCCAAAACGCCTGAAGCGCAAATTCGGCAAGTTGCTGGCATGGTCACCCTTATTAAGGCCATCAAGCGCGCTTACCCTGACGCCAAGTTAATTTTCAACCGCGGTTTTGAAATACTGCCCGAAGTTTACAACCTGGCATATGCAGTGGCGGCGGAGTCCTTGTTCAGAGGCTGGGATGCTGCCAGGCAAACCTATGTACAGGTCAGCCAGTCAGACCGTGACTGGCTTTTGGCTCAGCTTCGCAAATGTCAAACCGACTACCAACTGCCGGTGATTGCCATTGACTACGTTCCGCCTGAAGACCGTGCGCTGGCTCGCGACACCGCCCAAAAAATCAAGGCATTGGGCTTCACTCCGTGGGTCACCAACCCAGCACTGAACATGCTGGGTGTAGGCCTGGTTGAGATGCTGCCACGCTAGGTGCTGGTTATGCATGACGCGCCCGACAATTTGATCGGCGACGCTAATCAGGAATCACAGGGTATCGGCAGCTTGCCACTGAACTACCTAGGGCTGGTGACATGTCGCTTCATTAGCGTGGCGAAGTAACAGGCGTGTCAGACTTGAATGCCATGCGAAACCGGAAGGCGGCTTTCGTAGTGCAAATTTTGATGAAATTAGCAAACAACTGATTGCCTACCGCGGACTTTCCGTTTATCTGTTCGATGGTCCGCATTACGTCTCCAGCACCATGGTAGACGCACTACAAAATCTGTCTAACGATTAGCGAGGAGTTGTCCTACTCTCGAAAAGCAAAATGACGCCATCAACGGCATGACATGTGTAGTACATTGGTTCTTTTGCTGGAGTTAAGAAGATGGAGTTCAAAGACTATTACACCGTCATGGGTCTTGAGCGCAGCGCTACCCAAGACGAGGTTAAGAGCGCCTACCGTCGTCTTGCACGCAAATACCATCCAGATGTAAGCAAAGAATCAGATGCAGAAGCTCACTTTAAAGAGACGGGCGAAGCTTATGAAGTACTGAAAGATCCCGAAAAGCGCGCTGCTTACGATAAGCTCGGCGCCAATTGGAAAACAGGACAAGACTTCCAAGCGCCGCCCGATTGGAACGCCGGTTTTGAATCTTCTGGTCGAGGCTTTAATGGGTCGGAAGAAAACTTACACAGCGATTTTTTTGAATCCCTGTTTCGTCGAGGCTTCCAAGATTCACAAGCTGGGCATGCGGGTCGTGCACGCGGGGCCACGTTCCAAGCGAACGGTGAAGACCACCACGCCAAGATCCAGATTGATTTGGAAGATGCTTACAACGGGACCACAAAAAAACTTACGCTACAAATACCCACCACAGATGAAAGCGGTCATATCGCTTTGCGCGAACATACCATCGAATTCACTATTCCTCGTGGCGTACACGCAGGCCAACGCATTCGTTTGGCTGGTCAAGGCGGCGCAGGAATGGAGAAAAGCAAAGCTGGGGATTTGTACCTGGAAGTTGAATTTCGACAACATCCTCATTACCGCATTGACAAGCATGATGTGTATTTAGACCTGCCTGTCACCCCTTGGGAGGCGGCCTTAGGCGCGGACATTGAGGTCCCAACACCAAGTGGCTTTGTTGAACTCAAAATTCCAGCAGGCTCTGTCGCGGGGCGTAAGCTGCGGCTCAAAGGTCGCGGGATTCCATCGCGCACACCGGGTGACTTCTACTTTGTTTTAAAGATTGCATTGCCTGCGGCCGAGAATGAAGCTGACCAGTCGTTTTACCGCAGCATGTCCACGCAATTTAAATCTTTCAACCCTCGCGCCCAACTAGGAGCAGGTGCATGAACAACAAACCCACACAGCCACTATCAAGCATGCCAATTGCTGAGCAGCAGACAATATTCACACTCGAGGCGATCAGCAAGACCTGTGCGGTGCAAACCACGTTCGTCATGGCGTTGATAGAAGAAGGTGTCGTTACGCCCTACCAAGGCCACGAATCCACCGAATGGAAATTTACCAGCTCACACCTTCGCTCTATCAGCATTGCAGCGCGCTTACAGCGCGACCTGGGCATCAACACGGCGGGTGCTGCGCTGGTGTTACAGCTGCTAGATGAAATAGAAACTTTACGCGCTCACATTAATGTCTCCTCACTGAATACCAAAGACTACTAGGACGCACAAAATCACAATTTCACCAATGAACAAGCACCGATTTCCAAAAATCATTTTGTTACTGGACTTACACCCTGTAGGGCGACTTTAAGAAAAATTCAACCTACCATCCGTTTCTTTAAAACAGAAGGAACGACCATGGCATTAGCATCTCCCTTTTTCGGCAAACGCGACCCTGAGCCGGCACCGCCCACATCCCCGAGCTATGGAGGCGGAAGCACTGGCTTGCGCGGTACCACTAACGCCACGAGACCTGAAAGCAATTCAAACAACTCGGCATCACTTCAACCAAAGACAGGTTTAAACAGCGAGGCCACACCGAGCGCCTCAACGGCACATGAAGGGGGCAGCCGTCTGATCGTCGGGCCCAACATCAAACTCAAAGGTGTTGAAATCACCGATTGCGACACCTTGGTAGTTGAGGGAACCGTTGAAGCGACGATGGATTCACGGGTCATACAAATTGCTGCTACAGGCGCCTTCAAAGGCTCTGCAGATATCGACATTGCAGAGATTCACGGTCAGTTTGAAGGCAATTTGACCGTGCGACAAAAATTGGTCATTTACGCACAGGGCAAAGTGAATGGAACGATCCGCTATGGCAAGGTTGTGATTGAAGAAGGTGGCCAACTCTCCGGTGATGTTCAATTTGGAACAGCCTCCACCAAAAGCTCTGTTACCACAGCGTCTACAACCGCACCCACTGCGCTTCAGGTACACACGTCCAACGCATTGACGGGCAAACAAGGCATTCAAGTCGCAGCCTAGACAACCACTTGTCCAAGTGCGGGGCATGGCAAACCCTTGCGCTTGATTTTCAAAAGCTACCGCCGAACATTTTCAGTATGGCTTGTGGCTGACTTGTTGCAGCCTGCAGTACACTGCTGCGATGAGAACCGCAAGTCCGTCGATCCACCTGACCCATGCTGAAGCGCAGTGGGTTGAGTCTGAGTCGATTCATTTGCTGATGGCCAAAGTTGTGGAGACACAGCTTCTCGCCTTTGCAGCCATGTCTTTGATGGTGGCGATGATGTATGGTCATACCTCAACTCCCTTGCTGCTGGCTTGGTATGGCTTAAACACCTTACTTAGTTTGTGCCGTGTCTGGTTTTTAAGCGGTTACCGTACCAGTGAAATTCGCAGAAACAAAGCTGCGCGCGAGTCCTTTTTTAACCGCTACGGCTATTTGGTTCCCCTGATCGGGTTTTTTTGGAGTGCTTCGGCGTATCTGTTTTACGACAAAGTACCCCCTATCATCGCCTCCTTTTGCCTGCTGATCGTCGCCATGTATGGCATTTTTTCAACGACTTATCTGTCGAACCACCTTCACTTACTCAAAAGTTTTTTGATTGCCTACGCTTTAGGTCTTCTAAGTTCCGTCGCTGCCCAAGTAGTTTTTGATCGCCACTTTGAGATCGACACGGCACAAATTTGGTTCATCGTGATGATTTTCGTCTTTGTCCTGCTGTTAAAACGTGTTGGAGAACGTTTGAACCAGACATACACAAAATCTTTGAAGCTGCAACACCGCAACAAAAGCTTAATTCAGTCACTCACCCAACAGCGCGAAGCGGCTTTGTCTGCTGTTGCCACCAAAAACCGACTTTTAGCCAGCGCGGCACATGACATGCGCCAACCCGTCTTGGCATTAGACATTTATGCCGATTGGCTGATGAATGAGCCAAGCGCTTCAGCTGAACTGAGTCCTAAAATCTCAGCCGCCACCAAAGCTGTGATTGCCTTGTTTGACTCATTGTTTGATATGGCCAAGCTGGCTGAAGGTCAAATCAGTGCCAACGTCAGCCGACTCAATGTCCAATCACTGATGGATGACTTGGCCGTACAGTATTTGCCGCTCGCCCATGCCAAACAATTGGATTTGCGCATGCATATGTTTACAAAGTCTGGCCAAAACGGAGCCGTGAATGCAATCGAAATCTGGACCGACCCCATCTTGCTTAAGCGGATTCTGGGCAATTTAATTTCAAATGCTATCAAATACACGCATGTAGGCGGCGTCTTGGTGGCTTGCAGAAACTCACCCCGTGGCATTCGCTTTGAGGTCTGGGACACCGGCGTTGGTATTGCGCCAGACCAGCAAGACTTGGTGTTTCGAGAGTTTTACAAAGGCTCCGCCAATGTGGGCACCAGCGATGGTTTTGGCCTTGGCTTGGCCATCGTCACACAGCTGACAGACCTCCTCGGTTATGAGCTCAATATGCGCTCCCGCTTAGGGCGTGGAACCGCAATTTCCATCCAACTTGGTCCTGCTGAAAGCCAAAAGTCCACAACCTCTTGGTGGTAAATCGCGTGAACAGTGCATTTTTGGTATGCCTAGAGGCGCAAAAAAAGCTATAAATTTGTACGATGATGTAACGTGTAACATCATAAATAATGCCACACCCATGATACAAACTCACGCACCCATGCAAGCTCAAATTGTGGAATGGATGGTCAAGGTTGGCGACTCCGTGCAAGCGGGAGATGTCCTTGTCGTGCTAGAAGCCATGAAAATGGAACATGAGCTTGTGGCTGAATCCGACGGGACGGTAAAAGAAGTGCTGTTTGCAGCTGGTGAAACCGTTAATACCAACGATTTGCTATTAATTTTAGAGCAAAACTCTTATATAGAACGCCGTCTAGAGCCAGAAAACTCCTTAAAAACAAACTCTGCGCCGGCGACCATCTTCTCCAGCCTACGTGCTGACCTGCAAACAGTCTTGCAACGACATGCTGCCATACTGGATGATGCCCGAATAGATGCCGTCGCCAAACGACGTGCTTTGGGCATGCGTACCGCCAGAGAAAACATCACCGATTTGTGCGACGCCGGAACTTTCTTCGAATACGGCGCTTTGGCTATCGCTGCGCAAAGCGGTCGTCGCAGCCATGCCGACTTGGTCGCCAATACGCCTGCTGATGGCATGGTGACAGGCATTGGCAGCATCAACAGCGCCCAAGTAGGCTCGGAAAGAGCAAAAACTGTTGTCATGGCCTACGACGCCACCGTACTAGCTGGTACGCAAGGCATGCGTAACCACCAAAAAACCGACCGCTTACTCGGTGTTGCGCTACAAAATAAGCTACCGGTGGTGCTGTTTGCCGAAGGCGGTGGTGGCCGACCGGGCGATACCGACATGCCCATCGTGGCGGGTTTGCATGTCAGCACGTTTGCCAGCTTTGCACGCCTGCACGGGCAAGTCCCTGTCATAGGCATTGTTGCTGGGCGCTGCTTTGCTGGCAATGCGGCACTTTTGGGGTGTTGCGATGTCATCATCGCTACTGAAAACAGCAGCATTGGCATGGGTGGCCCGACGATGGTGGAAGGCGGCGGCTTGGGCATTTTCAAACCTGAGCAAATCGGCCCCAGCAAAGTGCAGCATACCAACGGCGTCATTGATATCTTGGTGGGTGATGAAGCCGCCGCTGTGACCGCAGCCAAGCGTTACCTCTCATTTTTCCAAGGCCGCATGGCGGATTCCACGACAAGGCTTGCGCCCGATGCTGACGACTTGCGCGAGGTGGTTCCCGAAAACCGACTGCGCGTTTACG
The DNA here is from genome assembly GCA_043775055.1 of Polaromonas sp. Taxonomy (GTDB): domain Bacteria; phylum Pseudomonadota; class Gammaproteobacteria; order Burkholderiales; family Burkholderiaceae_C; genus Aalborgiella. The sequence continues at coordinate 1,022 of JAYVSU010000056.1, read as the reverse complement.
ACACCCGCATGGCGATTGACGGTGTGGCGGATATTGGCAGCGTGCTGTATCTGCACACCGGTTTCGGCTTGGGTATTCACACGGCATTGGCGCGCATTGACGGGCGCGCCGTTGGCATTTTGGCCAACAACCCGCAACATTTAGGCGGTGCCATTGATGCAGATGCTGCGGCCAAAGCAGCAAAATTCATGCAGTTGTGCAATACCCACCACTTGCCTTTGGTGAGCTTGGTCGACACGCCCGGCTTCATGGTGGGCCCTGAATGCGAAGCCAGCGGTCAAGTGCGCCATGCCAGCAGCATGTTTTTGGCCGCTGCGCAACTACGTGTCCCATTCTTCAGCATCGTGCTGCGCAAAGGCTACGGCTTGGGTGCAATGGCTATGACGGCTGGAGGCTTTCACAGCCCGCTTTTTACGGTCGCTTGGCCAACAGGTGAATTTGGAGCGATGGGTTTAGAGGGCGCGGTGCGCTTGGGTTTTCGTAAAGAACTCGAAGCGGTGGCAGATGCAGCATCTCGTGAGGCTTTGTTCCAACAACTGCTTGCGCAACACATCGCCAAGGGTAGTGGTTTGAGCATGGCTGAACACCTAGAAATTGACGCCGTGATTGACCCCGCACAAACGCGCGCATGGCTCATTGCCGGCTTGGACAGCGGGTCAAACAAACACTGACCCCATGAATCATCCCGTCCTCTCTGCCCTCCTACCCGTCGTCCTTTTGATAGCTATGGGCCTATTCGCTGGCAAGCGTCAATGGGTCAGCAAAAGTGCCGTCAAAGACCTCACCAATTTGGTTTTCTTTGTGCTGATGCCTGCGCTCTTGTTTAGAACCATGAGCAGCGTCCATTTTGAAAAGCTTGACCTCAAACCTGTCGGCATTTACTTTTTAACCGTGGCTGTGGTGTTTACAGGCGTGCTGTTTTGGCATGGCTTAAACCGCCGCTCTATCGTCGTCGCTTTGGGCAGCAGCTTCAGCAACATCGTCATGATTGGCACGCCATTGGCGAGTTTGGCATATGGTGA
>JAYVSU010000055.1:0-22373 GCA_043775055.1 Polaromonas sp. | reverse complement strand
CTCTTGCTTGACAAACCAAGCGGTCTGAGCAGAAGCCACCCGTCCAGCGACTTCTATTTTGACAGATGGCGGCACCGCACTGGCGCCCGCCAACTTGATAGCTTGTGCCACAGGTGCCGTGGAACTGTCGTAACCAACATTCGCCCACGTCGCAGCCTGCCAAGCGCTCAGCACTTGCGGGACGGCTGCTATGTTTTTGACAGGGATACGGCCCACGGTGAAGGTCACATCGCCAGCCACACAACCCATCAGGCTGAGTTCAACGGTCATGCCCACCAAGGTTTGAGCACGGCTGGCGCGGTCGGGTTTACAGGGGAGCAAAGCTTGCAAAGGGTGCGCTTCGTTCAGGGGGTTGCTGTCTTTGTCTTCAAAGCGCACATCACGCCAATTCATGGTCGGGCTGCACGCCTGCAGCAGGGCAAGAAGGGTGGCCAAAGTTGCCAAGGTGACTAGGGTGTTAAACAAGCGCATCATGCCATTATCGTTTTACCTGAAAATAGCGTCATGACTACAACCCTCAAGCCCCCATCTGCCCTAGCTGGCATCCGCGTTTTGGACCTCTCTCGCGTTTTAGCGGGGCCTTGGTGCACGCAGACTTTGGGCGATTTGGGCGCAGACATCCTCAAAATCGAGCGCCCCGGCAACACGGACGTTGATGGCCAACGCCAAATTGTAGGCGGCCCTGGTGGCGACGACACCCGCAGCTGGGGGCCACCGTTTTTGAAAGACCTAGAAGGCCATGACACCTCTGAAGCGGCTTATTATTTAGGCACGAATCGCAACAAACGCTCGGTCACTTGCGACATTGCACAGCCCGCTGGGCAGGCTTTGATTCGGCAACTGGTGCTGCATTGCGACGTGTTTGTGGAGAACTTCAAGGTCGGCGACATGGCGCGCTATGGCTTGGATTTCACCAGTTTACAAGCCATCAAGCCCTCTTTGGTGTATTGCAGCGTCACCGGTTTTGGCCAAACCGGCCCTTACAAAGACCGTGCGGGCTACGACTACGCCGTGCAAGGTATAGGCGGGTTGATGAGCGTGACGGGTGAGCGCGACGACTTGGCTGGTGGCGGGCCGCAGAAAGTCGGTGTGGCGGTGGCCGATTTATTCACCGGCCTGAACGCCACCGTCGCTATTTTGGCCGCCTTGCGTCATGCCGAGCAAACCGGCGTAGGGCAACACATTGACATGGCGTTGTTAGACACCCAAGTGGCGATGTTGGCGAATCTGGGGGCCAATTACTTGGTCAGCGGCAAAGTGCCGGGCCGGCTGGGCAATGCGCACCAAAATATCGTGCCTTACCAAGTGTTTGAAGTGGCTCCAGTTCAGGGGGCGGTTGGTTCAGACAATCTCGCCGATCACTTGATCTTGGCCGTTGGCAACGATGGACAATTTACCAAGTTTTGCCAAGTCGCCGGTCACCCTGAACTCGCCAGCGACCCAAATTACGCCAAAAACCAAGATCGGGTCCGCAACCGAGCGGTTTTGGTGCCGATTTTGGAGAAAATCCTCAAAACCCGGACCAAAGCGGCTTGGCTGGGAGCGCTGGAAGCTGCCAAAGTGCCTTGCGGTGCCATCAACAACTTGGCGGAAGTGTTTGCCGACCCACATATTCAAGAGCGCCAAATGGTCACTACTTGGCAACACCCTTTGGCTGGTGCGGTCAATTTAGTCGCCAGCCCCCTCAAAATGAGCGCCACGCCGGTGCGCAACCACTTGCCACCACCGGTTTTGGGCGAACACACCCATGTGGTCTTGCAGGAACTGCTGGGATTGTCAGATGCGACCTTGCAGACACTGCAATCGGACGGCGTGATTTAAGGTAACTGAGCCAAATCGCCTGCAAACCACAAAAATTAGCCACCTGCGGCGTTTTTTCATATAATAGGGGGCTTCGCAGCGATTCAGTGGTTCCGCGACGAAGGCGATGTATTTTCTGAAAACTTCAAAAAATCCAGCGTAACCCTACCTAAGAGGCTCTCATAAAAGAAGAGCACCGACCGTAGAAAAGAACCCAAACCTGAGCAGTTTTCATTGGGAAAACTGCGCAAACCTATCTTTTTTAAAGAGAAAACTCATGACATCAACTTTCAGCGCAAAACCCGCTGAGGTCGTGCACGAGTGGTTTGTGGTTGACGCGACCGACAAGGTCCTCGGACGAGTAGCCAGCGAAGTTGCTCTCCGTTTACGCGGCAAACACAAGGCCATTTACACGCCTCACGTCGATACTGGTGACTTTATCGTCATCATCAATGCCGCTCACCTGCGTGTGACCGGTGCCAAGACTTTGGACAAAATTTACTACCGTCATTCTGGTTATCCAGGCGGTATCTATTCGACCAACTTCAAAGACATGCAAGCAAAACACCCTGGTCGCGCTTTGGAAAAAGCCGTCAAAGGTATGTTGCCAAAAGGCCCGTTGGGCTACGCCATGATCAAGAAGCTCAAAGTGTACGGTGGTGCAGAGCACCCACACACCGCTCAGCAGCCAAAAGTGTTGGACATTGCCGGCGTTTCTAAAAATGCAGCCAAAATTGCTGCTCAAGGAGTAGCCAAATGATCGGCGATTGGAACAATGGAACCGGCCGTCGCAAATCTAGCGTCGCTCGTGTTTTCCTAAAAAAAGGCTCAGGCCAAATCAAGGTCAATGGTAAAGACATCGCCGAGTACTTCGGCCGTGCTACTTCGATCATGATCGTCAAGCAACCCTTGTTTTTGACCAACCACGCTGAAACGTTTGACATCATGGTCAACGTGAATGGCGGCGGCGAGTCCGGCCAAGCGGGTGCAACACGCCACGGTATCACCCGTGCGTTGATGGACTACGATTTGACCTTGAAACCAGAACTCTCTAAAGCTGGCTTCGTGACGCGTGATGCGCGTGAAGTTGAGCGTAAGAAAGTCGGTTTGCGTTCTGCGCGCCGTCGTAAGCAGTTCAGCAAGCGTTAAAACTTCGGTTCAAGCGTTTCTACTGTAGTTACAAAGCCGCACAAGTTTGCTTGTTGCGGCTTTGTTGTTTGCTGGTTAACTGTTAGAAAATCAAAGCATGCGTTTTCGATTGTTACGTCGTCGTCTCACCATCAGTGCACCTAGCATGACGGTTCGGGGTGCCTTACCGTGGCCATTGCGCTGGATCGCATTGGCCTTGATGCTGGGATTCTCAGCCGCCATTGGCTTGTGGGCGTTTGAGTTTGGCAAAAGCATCGCGGGTTTAGACCGCGACGCCAAAGAAGAACTCGTCAAATTAAGGGCTGAAGTCACTCTACTTCGTGAAAAGAACGATAAGAATCAATCCATCGTCAACACCTCAGGCTTGGTGCTGGCGACTGAAAAAGCTGAAAAAGACAAGTTGAGCACGCAACTGAAACAACTTGAAAGCGATAACCGAGCATTGCGCGATGATTTGGGGTTTTTTGAAAACCTCACCCACACTGACAGTACAGCAGGTTTGGCGATTCGCAGCCTGCAAGCTGAACTGGTGGCGGGCAACCAGCTCAAGTGGCAAGTACTTGTAATACAGCCCATTAAAAATGCAGCGGCCTTCAACGGTAAATTGGAAATCACCGTTTCAGGCTTACAAAACGGCAAACCTTGGATGATGAGTTTGCCAGGCGGCTCTCAGCCCCTGCAACTCACGCAATACAGACGCGCCGAAGGTTTGCTGGAATTGCCAAGCCAAGTCATTGTGAAAGCCGTTTCGGCTAAAGTTTTAGATGGCAACGCAACTAAAGCCATTCAGTCCATAAAGCTGTAATATCTATTTTTAAGTTTTTTCCTGAATTAGCCCAACCGACTCGATATTTGGAGTACCTATGTTTGCAAAAAAGAAGCAACCCCCCATCAAAAGCCTGATTGCTGTAGGCAGTCATATCGAGGGACACCTCAAATTTACCGATGGATTGCGTGTTGACGGCGAGGTCACGGGCGATATTCGCTCGAATACCGACCACCCAAGTATTCTGGTTATTTCAGAATCGGCGACAGTGACGGGTGATATTCATGCCGATCACGTCATCATCAACGGACGTGTGAATGGTCCTGTACATGCCAAAGTGATGTTAGAGCTGCAACCTAAAGCTCAAATTGTCGGCGATGTGTATTACAAAGCCTTGGAAATGCACCAAGGCGCCGTCATCACCGGTTTGTTGCAGCCGAGCCTGCAAGAAATCGACTCCGATATGAAGAAGACGCTCAAACTGGCAGCTAACAACGGATAAAGCGGGCAGTTATAGGATTCGGGTCGTTTGTAATCTGCCCCGATAACCTCACATTAGTAGGGAATCACAATTCCCGATAAAATCACTACATTATTTGAATTAACCTGATTGGGTTCGCCTAATCGAATGAAGCTTAGCCGAATGCGATGCTTACTAAGGAGTTTGCCATGAGCGCACTTGCTGAAAATACCTCTGTTTCTGAGATGCCAGAAATGCCATCACCTATTTTGTTCACCGACAACGCTGCGGCTAAAGTGGCAGACTTAATCGCGGAAGAAGGCAATCCAGATTTGAAATTGCGCGTTTTTGTGCAAGGTGGCGGTTGTTCAGGCTTCCAGTACGGCTTCACTTTTGATGAAATCACCAATGAAGACGACACGACCATGACTAAAAATGGCGTCTCCTTGCTGATTGACGCGATGAGCTACCAATATTTGGTCGGGGCTGAAATTGATTACAAAGAAGACCTGCAAGGTGCGCAGTTTGTGATTAAAAATCCAAATGCGACAACCACTTGCGGCTGCGGCTCTAGTTTCAGCGCTTAACTGCAACCCTTGGGTTTTAGAACGCATTTAAGCGTTTGTTCAGCCTCAAGCTGGGTAAATCGCACCTAATATACGGGAGCCTCGCGCTCCCGTAACGCTTTTCAAACTACCCGTTTCGCGCCGCATGGTTTTGCGGGCTAACCAAGCAAAAGCAGCCGCCTCCACCTGCAAGGGCGGCAGACCGTGAGTTGTAGAACTCTCCACGACAACACTAGGCAAGGTGGCTTGCAAACGCTGCATTAAATAGTCATTTAACGCACCGCCGCCGCAAACAATCAATAATTTGCTATTTTTTACATAGCAATTCAATGCATTTGCACAAGCTATGGCGGTAAATTCAGTCAACGTCGCCTGAACATCAACAGGTGATAGATCCGGAAACTGCTGCAAATATTGCGCAAGCCAAGATGCATTGAATAAATCACGACCCGTGCTTTTAGGGGGTGCTTTGCTTAAAAACGGTTCCATCATTAATCGACTCAACAATTGCGGATGAATACGCCCACTGGCGGCCCATTGGCCACCGTTGTCAAACATCTGACCCGTATGCTGATGGCACCAATAGTCCATCAGCGCATTGCCTGGACCACAATCAAAGCCAAGCACGGCCTGGCCTAAAACGCTCAGATTCGAAATACCACCGATGTTGAGCACAGCAGTCCCCGCGCCAACACCTGCAAACACCTCTTGATGAAAAGCAGGTACCAATGGCGCGCCTTGGCCACCGGCTGCCACGTCACGGCTGCGAAAGTCTGCCACGACGTCGATGCGGGTCAACTCAGCCAGCAGTGCCGGATTGTTCAATTGCAAGGTGTAGCCTAGGGCGTCAAATTCACCAGGTCGGTGTCGCACGGTTTGACCATGGGCACCAATAGCTTGGATGTCTGTAGTCTGGAGATTCGATTGCTGGAGCAGCTGATTGACCACATGCGCATAAACCTGTGCCAAGGCGTTTGCTGATAAAGCGGCACGATGCAACTCATTGTTACCTTGCGTATTTAATGCAAACAATTCTGCACGCAAGTCATCTGTAAAAGGAGAGCAGGCGTATTGAAGGACTTTGAGCTTGGTATCCGAAAAATCAACCAGAACGCCATCGACACCGTCTAAAGACGTGCCAGACATCAGACCTATATAGCGCTCCGACATGTGGTTATTCGGCGCTTGCAAGCCTCACAGATGCCGCTAGAACCAATTGAGAACGCATAAAGGCAGAAGCTTTATCAAACACTGGCTTTGCCGCCGCCGACAATGGTGCCGCACCACCGCCTTCAGCAACTAAGGTCAACGGGTCTCTGTGTTCACCGTCCACACGGAATTCAAAATGCAAATGGGGACCGGTGCTAAACCCTGTTGTGCCCACAGCGCCAATGATGTCGCCTTGTTCAACTTTTTGACCTTTTTTCACACCAATGCGACTAAGATGCGCAAAGACTGTACTTTTATCATCGCGATGCTTGATTTCAATCACATTTCCGTAGCCACGTTGCGTACCCGCAAACTCCACCACGCCGTCGCCCACGGTACGAATGGGTGTACCAATAGGCGCTGCGTAGTCAATGCCTTTGTGTGCCTTTTTATCTTTGGTAATGGGGTGAACACGAATACCGTAGCCGCTTGACATGCGGGTAAATTCGAGCGGTGATGCCAAAAATGCTTTGCGCAAACTTTGGCCATCAAAGGTGTAATACTGGCCTTTGACGTTCGCCGCGTCTTGAAAAAGCATAGCTTGGTTTGATTTACCGTTGTTAACAAATTCTGCACTCAGCACTTTGCCACTGCGCATGCTCTCACCATCGGCTTGCAAATCTTCGTAAACGACGGACAAGCGGTCACCTTTGCGCAAAGAGCGGCTGAAATCGATTTGGCCTGAAAAAATCTCAGCCAATTGCGCCGCTACCGCATCGGGAATGCTGGCCTCATCCGTTGCAGCAAAAAGAGATGATCGGACCGTTGCGCTACCCAAAGTCTGCACTGAGACCAAAGGTGCTGATTCAAAGCGCGACACAAAATCCATGTTTTCACGCTCAATCACCAAACGTTGGAAATTATCATCAGCCTCTTTATTAACCCAGCGCGCAGTCAATTTTTTCAAGCGATTGTCTGCTGAGGTCTCGACTGTAACGACTCGTCCTTTACGTCCAAGTAAAATTTGCTGTACATCGATGCTACGACGTAAATAAGTAGCTGCGGCGGCGTCGAATACACCCACCCGCTTTAGCAAAGTGTCAGCTGTATCGTTGCTGCGCGTACTTGTGCTGCGAAACAAAGTCATCGCTGGCATGGCGGTAGCAGCGGCGTTCTTGAGCATTTCTGGCTCTGCAATGCTCTCAATCACTTCCCGCACAACCACATCAGTAGAGTTCGCATCCATCGAAGCCAATGCAAAAGCGCCACCACCTACACTGAGTAAGGTAGCGGCAACCACTGTAGCTAGGCGCTGAGGGTGGCGGTGAATGCTCTGCACAAGACGCGTCAAAACTGCGTCTATTTTGCTCAGCACCTCAGGCCCAGTCGCGTTATTCCAATTAATCAAATCAAGGAACTCCAGAAATACGCTTCACTTGCGCCTCAAGCCATCCATAGCATGTCGCAAGTCACTTTTAATAAATAGTCAGCAGCCAAAGGACAACGATAAAATACGACCTTCAGAGCACCATCCTCCAGTATAGCGCTTTCACGCTTTTATACAAAATTATCATATGAATCAAGCACCTAGAGAACAATCCAACCTCCCAGACGGCTTATCCGATCAAGTGCAAGAAGCCTTGGCCGTCACCCTGCGCGGTTGCGAAGAATTGATTCCACAAAGCGACTGGGTAAAAAAACTGGTGAAATCTGAAGCCAACAAAACACCGCTTCGCATCAAATTGGGTCTAGACCCTACCGCGCCGGACATCCATATTGGTCATACGGTCGTGCTCAACAAAATGCGCCAATTGCAGGACTTGGGCCACACGGTGATCTTCTTGATTGGCGACTTCACCACCCTGATTGGCGACCCGTCGGGCCGCAACAGCACCCGGCCACCGCTGACCCGTGAGCAAATTGAGGCCAACGCGCAGACCTACTACCGCCAGGCGTCGATGGTGCTTGAACCTTCAAAAACCGAAATCCGCTACAACAGCGAGTGGGGTGATGCGCTGGGTTCACGCGGCATGATTGAGCTGGCCGCCAAGTACACCGTCGCGCGGATGATGGAGCGTAATGATTTTCATGACCGCTTCAAATCAGGCACACCCATCAGTGTGCATGAGTTTTTGTACCCCTTAATGCAGGGTTACGACTCTGTTGCCTTGAAATCAGACCTAGAATTAGGCGGCACGGATCAAAAATTCAATTTGCTGGTAGGTCGCCATTTGCAAGCCGAGTATGGCCAAGAACCTCAATGCATTTTGACCATGCCCCTTCTGGAGGGCTTGGATGGCGTTGAGAAAATGTCCAAAAGCAAGAGCAACTACATTGGTATTTCCGAAGACGCCAACACCATGTTTGCCAAGGTATTGAGCATTTCTGACGTGCTGATGTGGCGCTGGTACACGCTCTTAAGCTTCAAAAGCCTGGCCGAAATTGCCGCTTTGCAGGCCGAAATTGCTGCCGGCCGCAACCCTAAAGACGCCAAAGTCGCCTTGGCCAAAGAAATCACCGCCCGTTTTCACTCCGCAACAGCAGCTGATGCGGCTGAGCAAGACTTTATCAACCGTAGCAAAGGTGGCATTCCAGATGAAATTGCCGAAATCACCCTGCCTTTGGGCGAAGGCGGCAGTGCCGTTGGCATTGGTGCTTTGTTGAAGATGGCCAATTTGGCAGCTTCAAGTGGTGAGGGCAACCGCTTGATTGACGGTGGTGGCGTTCGTATTGACTCCAATGTCGTGAGCGACAAAGGTTTGAAGCTCGGCGCTGGCGTTTACGTGCTGCAAGTAGGTAAACGCAAATTTGCCAAAGTTACACTGGCGTAGTATTTAACGTCGTCTTAGACAGCGTATGTAAAGGGATGTCGTTGGCCGCGGCCAAGGCTTCCAATTGCTTGCGCGTTTTTTTCATCATCCAAGCCGCGATCCTTTCATGCGTTTGCTGGGCAAACAATGTTTTAAGACTTTCAACGGGTACACCAACCAGAGCGCACAGGGCTGTGGCAAAATGCGGCTCTAAGGCGGCTACAGCCACACGACCATCTTTACACGCGTACATGCGATAACCAGCATGCCCACCACCGACCGCCGCCCACGGCTTTGTCAAACCCCAAGCGTGTGGCAGACCCAAATAAGCGGCGGCACTGGATAATGCAACCTCAGCATAAACACCTTTACTTTTGCTTCGCTGCAACAGAACCGACTGCAAAACAGCTTCACTCGTCATCAAGGAGCCACCCATGTCTGCAAACAGACTGGCTGGCAAATCCAGGCCAGGCACCAAGTCGTTTTCAGCCATATAGGTCAAATCGTGACCTGGCTCCTCGGCACGTAAGCCAGAGGCACCCACTATAGCTACCATGCTAAGGGCTGAATACTGTTTGTGCAGCGCCTTCCAACTCAGGCCCAGCTTATCGAGCGCTGAAGGTCGAAATGAGGTCAACAACACATCCGTTATAGCTAACTCCCGATGCAAGACACGTTGACCTTGCTCCGTTTTTAGATCCGCATTGATAACGCGAACGCCAGCATGCATCTGCGCATAAGCAGCTTTGTCGTACAAGCCCATCGGATCGCCACTGGGAGGCTCCAACTTGACACACTTAGCGCCCATTTGATGGCAACGCATCAAAGCTGCTGGACCGGGCAAATTAAGACTGAGGCTCAAAACGCGCACGCCCTTCATGGCCTGTAAAGTCATCTTCAAAATCCCAATTTATTTGATAGCCGACTAACGAACCACAATTTCAACACGACGATTTTGCGGTTCATCCACCTCATCGGGCGTTTTAACCAGCAGTTCGCGCTTACCACGGCCGACTGCTTCTGTTCGCAACGCCGGAGCGCCCTTTTCAATCAACAACTGTGCGACGACTTGAGCACGCTTGAGAGACAACTCGTCATTGGCAAGCAACGCACCGGTCGTATCTGTGTGTCCCGTCACCACCAAATCAGCACCTTTGCGCTGAGTAGCGTCTTCTAAAATTTTAGGCAAAGCAGCCAGTGATTCTGGTGTTAAGGACGTGCCGCCAGGCATAAAGTTGAGAATATATTTAGTAGGCAAGGGTGGCGCAGCAGCAAACAATTGCGGATATGCCTTTTGAACTTCGGCGGCATTCGTCGCATCAGCCTTTAATGGCTTTTCCTCTTGTCCAGAGACACGTTGATAAGGCGTGTTAAGAATTTGTTCACCAGAAGCAGCTTTCACCAGCACACTAGAGGCTGAACCATCTGCCTGGGGTAACAACACGACCCGCGTGATGGGCGCGCAAGCACTGAACCATATAACTACCGTAAGTCCGAGACCAGTTAAAAGTTGCCGCCCAGTAGAGGTGATGTAACGCATCAAAGCTTCTCTTCTGTTTCGACGATAAAGTCGGTACCGCGAATTCCCACGCTGAGTGTTTTGGTTTTCACTTGAATCGCATCCGGGTTCACTTTAGCAATCAGCCCCGTCAACATGCGTAATGAGCCTTGCAGCAGGTTCACCAAGATATTCCCATCTTGTGTGGTTGCATCAAATGCAAACTTTTGAATTTCTAACTGGCTACTTTCAGCCAACACCAGCGTCGTTCCGTCACGGAGCACCACGCTCGCCGAACCTTCTTTGGCAGAGATCAAGCGGTCAGTAGCAAACACGGCATCACCGGCTTTGAGTGGTCGCTCACCCCTGGCGTCGCGCAAGCGGACGTCACCATTTACAATTTTGACAACGCCAGCCTTCGCAAGCTCAGCTTGCGCCCAAGCTGAAGGTGCACTTAAGGCCAACACACCTGTAATGGCAATCGATAAAATTGCTTTGCTAATGTTCATGATGCTCCTGAGCGATGCTGTGTAACAGTAGAATTTTACCCCGCTCAGGCTAGCATACATCGAATTATTTAGCACCTACTTTCTCAAGCATCTGCACCATATCTGTGTAGCCACGCGATTTTGCTAGCGTCAGCGGCGTGTTGCCTTGTCGATCGGTCAACTTTGTACTTGCTCCTGCGGCAATCAAAGCGCGTAAGACCTCCTGATGTCTTGCGCCGCCGTTGCCCAAAACGATTGATTCAATCATCGCGGTCCAATGTAAGTTATTCACATGATCCAGCGGTGCGCTGGCAGCAATCAACTGCTTCACAACACCCTCATGGCCAAGATGCGCCGCTGCAATCAAAGCGGTGCCGTCATAACGGCTGGTGGTCAATTTGGCACTCGCGCCCAGTGACAAAAGTACGCGCAGTGTTTCTTCATCATCAGCAACAGCGGCAATTGTCACCGCATCGTATTTATCGCTCTCTAACAGTTCTAAATTTGCACCTACCTTGGCAAGTTTGCGAATGATGTTTCGTTGCTTGGCAAACGTTGCCACATGTACTGGGGTGCGGCCATAGTCATCCCGCGCATTAACATCTGACTGTGATGCGATGAGTTTTTCAAGCTGCAATGCATCGCCTTTATAAGCAGCAGCATGCAAACCCGAGTAGCGGGCAACTTGCACCGCACTCGGAGGTACTTGCCCCATGACAGACCATGGCAATGACATGCCAAGCGCACAGAGAGTCGCCGCCAAGAACACTCTAAGCTGGCGAATCCACATCTCTTTTTTAAGAATTGTACGCATGGCAGTCCCCCATCTAGTGGTGTATTGAATTACTTCAATAATTCTTTGACCTTCTCAATACCGGCCATTGCGCATTGTTCGTCCAAATGACCGCCTGGCGCACCACCCACACCGACAGCACCAATGACTTCATTGCCTACCTTGATAGGTACACCACCACCAAGCAACAAAAATCCAGGCAAATAGACCAAATTGGCACCTGCTGGGTTTTTCTGCGCGCCTTCCATCATGGCCAGCGTTGTATTCTTTGCTGAAGCCGATGTGTAGGCTTTGGCTTGACTTGAAGACAGTGTATGCGGGCCTGCATTGTCTGCGCGCTGGATAGCACGTACGCTACCAGCACGGTCAACCACCGTGGCGGCAACGGCATAGCCATTTGCGGTACAAGCGGCAACGGTCGCTGCCGCAATTTGGTTCGCCAAGTCGAGTGAGATATTGCGTTCTGTACGCACCGCTTGTGCACTGGCCGCTGCCGATGCAACAGCCAAAATAAGCGCAGAGAGTTGATTCAGTTTAGCCATGGTTTTCTCCAAAATTTTAAAGTCGATACGATTTAAATAACCGTCCTGTGACTTTAAAACTTGCGAGAGCAACTGCCCATTCGTAGCACTACGCCTGCGGCTGCGTAAAAATACGGAGTGAGGATTGGCGTAACAAGCCTCGATCTAAGCTCTAGTGTGCTTGTCGACCAACGACGCATACTGACGAATCAATTGAGCCAGTGACTCCGCCTCCAGTTTGGCAAACAAATTGGCGCGGTGCGTTTCCACAGTTCGTGGGGAAACGTCTAGGGCGCGGCCCATTTCTTTGTTGGTCAAGCCAGCCACAATCAAACCCAAAACCTCACGCTCTCGGTCTGATAATTGCGCAAAGCGCGCTTGCGTATCACGGTCTGTCAGGTTTTGTGAGCGCAACTTGACGTGCTGCCGTACACCGGCTTGCAAAGCCTCTAACAGCAACTCGTCATTGACCGGTTTTTCCAAAAACTCTGCAGCGCCTGACTTAAAGGCACGACGGCACATGTCTACCGTACCATGCCCTGTCAGCATAATCACCGGCTGGTCAACGCCTTGCTCCACCAAAGCCTCAAGCACCTTGAGGCCACTGACCCCTGGCATACGAACATCCAGCACAATTGCGCCAATGCTATGGCGGTCAAACGTAGCCATAAAAACCTGCGGATCTGCCCAGGTATACACCCGCAGCCCCACCGTGCTGATGAGCAAAGCCAAACTTGAACGAACGGCTTCGTCGTCATCGATCAAATGAATCAAAGGGGATAGAGGCGTACTCATGGTGTCTAGAAATTTAGGAACTCAAACGGTATCAAGCCGCAGACTCAAACAAAATACCGCCCCATGCGGCACATGGTTGCTCGCGGTTAAGGCGCCACCCATCCCAATCGCCAGTGTTTCGCACAAGCTCAGCCCCAACCCCAAACCATCTTGTCGTGTGCTAAAAAATGGCTCAAAGATGTGCGGCAAGACGTCTGCGGGGATACCGAGGCCGCTGTCTTCCAGTATTAAACGCCCCCACTCGCCCTCTTGGTGCAACTTCACTGACAGTTGCCGCTCGGCGGCAGGCACTTTGTCCAGCGCTTGTAGCGCATTCATCAACAGGTTATGAATGATTTGCTCCAAAGCAATTGGCTCTGCCTTGACTCTGTAAGATAAATTCGCAGCTTCTACGGCCAGTTGCACTTGATGGCGGCTGAACTCAGGCTCCAATAAATACAAGGCTTTACGAGTGACATCCAACAAGTTCACCGCTTGCAATTGCCCGGCCAGCTCAGGTCGCTCCACCACGCGGCGTAGTCGTCCCACCACTTCTGAAGCGCGTCTGGCTTGTTCGGCAGCCTGTTTCATTGCTAATCGCGCGGTCGCCAAGTCCGGTGGTTCGTCATCCAACAAGCGATGAGCCGCCTGTGTGTTAGCTAAAACTGCCGTCAGAGGTTGATTCAACTCATGTGCCATACCCGCAGCCAATTCACCCAATGAGTTCAACCGCGCGACTTGTCCAAGCCGCAGCAGCTCTTCAGCACGATGGCGATCATGGCGGTGGCGCAGCATCGTACGTAGTGCTTGTAGCATTAGCGCTACAGCAAGCAACCAAGCCAATACCCAAAGCCAAGGTAATTCAGCCCAGCCCACATGTCTTTTGGCAATGACTTGAAAAGGCTGACTTTCAGCGGCCAGCATTTTGTGGAATTCAAAGTTCCAGCCGTGCGAATTTGACGAGTCCATCGCGCCTGGCTGTATCACAAAGTGCTGCCCTATACGCTCTAAACTCACTAGCACAGGGTTTGTTTCGGGCTTCATGGGCCATTCGCTCCATGGAACCATGCTGCGGATATCGATTTCCAACATGTAACTGGTTGGCACTGCTCCCAGCATCATGCGATAGCGGCCTTTACTTAAATCAGCATCCACCAACAAGGCGCGCCCTAAACGCCGCGAATCTGCTTCTATTGGATTGAGTCGATCATCCGCCCAAGCCCCACTTTTGTCACGACGTTGTACCGACAAAATTTGTGGATAGACAGATGGCAGACGTTGCTCTGGCTGTGTTTTCTCATCCGCTGCGCCTAGCAACGCCAGAGTAGCCAACACGGCATCGTGTTGCACCACCCGCTGGCTGAGTAGCCGGTGGACGATGCGGGCATCGGTTTCAAACACATCACGCTGGTTTGCCAGTTCGCGCTGAACCAGCCACAGCCCACCCAGCAGACTGATAACCAGCCAGGCAATTAGCCACCAAAGATACCGTTTGAGCATAGATTCACGCAGCATTATTGGTTCAAACCTAGGCTATCGCCTTAGGCATATGGATTGGCAACACCCAACTGACTCAAAATGTTGATTTCTAGCGCTTCCATCTCTTGCGCATCGGCCTCGCTTGTTTCATGGTCAAAACCTTGCGCATGCAAGGTGCCGTGAACCAGCAAATGGGCGTAGTGCGCAGCCAGCGTTTTGTCATTTTCGTGCGCTTCTTTTTTAACAACTGGAGCGCACAGCACCAAATCGGCCGTCACAAACGGCGCTTGACTGTAATCAAATGTCAGCACATTGGTGGGGTAGTCTTTGTGGCGGTAGTCTTTATTCAGCGCCCGCCCTTCGTCTGCATCGACGATACGAACCGTGATTTCTGCGGCCTCTACATCCTCTTGCAATGCATGTTTGATACAGCGCGTCACCACATGCCGAGGCAAAGAGGCGCGGTGCATGTCAGCTTCAGGGAAACGTCCAAATTGGAGCGATAAAGTCAATTTTGAGGTCATTTTTATCTATTTTAGGCCATAGCCGGCGTATTTATTCATTAGTTAGCTATTAAATATATAGCATTTAAGGTTTAACTTTAGCTGCACGAACTGCGCGTTTGGCATCATAGGCGTCCACTATGCGCGCAACCAGCGGGTGGCGCACCACATCGACGCTGGTAAAGCGGCTGATGGCAATGCCTTGCACACCTTTCAATACCTGCTCTGCTTCGACCAAGCCGCTGAGCTGCGTTTTGGGCAAATCCACTTGGCTCACATCACCCGTAACCACGGCTTTGGAGCCAAAACCGATGCGGGTGAGAAACATCTTCATCTGCTCGGGCGTGGTGTTTTGCGCCTCGTCCAGGATGACAAAGGCGTTGTTCAGGGTGCGGCCGCGCATGAATGCCAGCGGCGCAACCTCCAATTGCTGGCGCTCAAACGCTTTAACCACCTTGTCAAAACCCATCAACTCATACAAAGCGTCGTACAGTGGGCGCAGGTAGGGGTCGATTTTTTGCGTCAAATCACCTGGTAAAAAACCCAAACGCTCACCGGCTTCAACGGCGGGACGCGTTAAAACGATACGTTGCACGGCGCTACGCTCCAGAGCATCAACGGCGCTGGCAACCGCCAAATAGGTTTTACCCGTGCCGGCGGGTCCAATACCCAGCGTGATGTCATGGCTGGCGATGTTATCTAGGTAGATTTGCTGGTTCGGTGTGCGGGCACGCAGGTCGGTACGGCGTGTCGCTAAACCCGGCTCGCCTTTGCCTTTTGCAAGCAGATCCGGATCGCCAGCAAGCATGATTTGCACAATATCCGGCGCAATCGGGCGCTCCGCCATCTCGTACAAAGCTTGCAACATCTCCAAAGCTTGGTTAGCTTTGGCTTTCGGGCCGTCGATTTTGAACTGCTCGTGGCGGTGCGCAATACCCACCTTCAGCGCCTCCTCAATCGTGCGTAAATGCACGTCAAGCGGACCGCACAAATGACCGGTGCGTGTATTGTTGGGTGGTGAAAAGGTGTGGCGCAGAATCAAGCTGATAATCCTTCAGTGCTATCCTAGTGAGGATACTAATTTACTCCTATATTGTCTCTGTTCCAAAAACCTCCTAAATATCCCGCATGATAGGCAAACTAACCGGCACACTGTGCGACAAAAACCCACCCCAAATCGTGATTGATTGCCACGGCGTGGGCTACGAGGTTGATGTGCCCATGAGCACGTTCTACAACCTGCCCGCATTAGGCGACACCGTGACCTTACTGACACATTTTGTGGTGCGTGAAGATGCGCAGATTTTGTACGGCTTTGCCTCCAGTGAAGAGCGCGCCGCCTTTCGCCAACTCATCAAAATCTCCGGTGTAGGCGCACGTACCGCTTTGTCCGTCCTCTCCGGCATGAGCGTGGGCGAATTGTCGCAAGCCATCACTCTGCAAGAAGCTGGCCGACTCGTCAAAGTACCGGGCATTGGCAAGAAGACCGCAGAACGACTCTTGTTAGAGCTCAAAGGCAAAATGGGCGCAGATATTGGCGTGCCGCACCACGCCAGCAGCGATGCGCAGCTCGATATTTTACAAGCCTTGGTCGCGCTGGGTTACAGCGACAAAGAAGCTGCACTAGCCCTCAAAGCGCTGCCGCCGGACGCTACCGTTAGTGATGGCATCAAACTGGCGCTGCGGGCGCTGGCAAAATAAAGTACCAGCGGCAAAATACCCACCATGAGCATCCAAACCGACGACTTCGCCCCAGCCCCGCCAAAGCGGGTGATGTCGGCCGAGCCTTCTTCGCCCAACGAAGAAGCCATTGAACGCGCCTTGCGGCCCAAGCTGTTTGACGAATATGTGGGACAAAGCAAGGTGCGCGAGCAGTTGGAGATTTTTATTGGTGCAGCAAAAATGCGCAACGAAGCGCTGGACCATGTGCTGCTGTTTGGGCCACCGGGTTTGGGCAAAACCACGCTATCGCACATCATTGCGCACGAATTAGGCGTTAACTTGCGCCAAACCAGCGGGCCAGTGCTTGAAAAGCCGAAGGATTTGGCGGCATTGCTGACCAATTTAGAGAAGAACGACGTCTTGTTCATTGACGAAATCCACCGCCTCAGCCCGGTGGTGGAAGAGATTTTGTACCCCGCGCTGGAAGACTACCAAATCGACATCATGATTGGCGAAGGGCCGGCTGCGCGTTCCATCAAACTTGATTTGCAGCCTTTCACCTTGGTTGGCGCCACCACCCGGGCCGGTATGCTGACCAACCCGCTGCGTGATCGCTTTGGCATTGTGTCGCGGCTTGAGTTTTACACGTCTGAGGAATTGGCACGCATCGTCAAGCGCAGCGCTAATTTGCTGAATGTTCCGACGGACGAAGAAGGCGGTTTTGAGATTGCCCGCCGCTCGCGCGGCACACCGCGTATCGCCAACCGGCTTTTACGCCGTGTGCGCGACTATGCAGATGTGAAAGGCAAAGGTCGCATCACCATCGATATTGCCAACAAAGCCTTGGCAATGCTGGATGTGGACCCGCAAGGTTTGGACATCATGGACCGCAAGATGCTGGAAGCGGTGATTCACCGGTTTGACGGCGGGCCGGTTGGCCTAGACAACATCGCCGCCAGCATTGGCGAGGAGCGCGACACGATTGAAGACGTGATTGAGCCGTATTTGATTCAGCAAGGTTATTTGCAGCGCACGCCACGTGGGCGCATTGCCACGCTGGCCGCATACCGCCACCTAGGCGTCATGCCACCCAAAGACAGCGCGGAACTTTTTGAAGGCTAAGCTGAATTCGCGTTAATTTACGTTAATTCGAGTTAATGCAGCACGCGCGCGTTGGGCGTATCGGCTTCTAGGACGAACAACGCAATCGGCACGTCAAAGCGCTCGCCATCTTCAGCGACGCAATAATAGCTGCCGTGCATGGTGCCTGTGGGAGTGCGCAGGCGGCAACCGCTGCTGTATTGGAAAGATTCAGTTGGTTTGAGTAAGGGTTGATGCCCGACAACGCCCAAACCTTTGACTTCTTCGGTGTGGCCGTTCGCATCGATGATGACCCAGTGCCGCGAGATCAGCTGTGCAGCCACTTTCCCCGTGTTGCTCACGGTGATGGTGTATGAAAACGCGTAAGCACCTTCTTGCGGGTCAGACTGCTCTGCGATGTATTGCGAAGTCACACCAACTTCAAGTTTATATCTAGACATGGCACTATCCTACTCGCATACGCGTGCTTATTGAATATCAAGCTAGAAATTCAAGACAAAGAAAATTTGCTACTAAAAACATAGCAAATTTTCTATGTTTTATGCTGGCATCCGTCGATTTGACCAGTATTTTGCGATACGCGGCAAGAATAGCACAGCCACAACGACGACCAACAAGGTCAAAGACATTGGACGCTCTATGAACACTGTCCATTTACCTTCGCCAATCGACAAAGCGTTACGCAATTGAGCTTCAGCCAGAGGGCCCAAAATCATACCGACCACCACGGGGGCTGTAGGAAAGTCAAACCGGCGCATCACCACGCCAATCACGCCAATCACGTACAACAACACCAGGTCAAATGCGCTTTGACGCATGCCATACACGCCTACGGTTGCAAAAATCAAGATACCAGCATATAAGTACGGCTTTGGAATTTTGAGCAACTTGACCCACAAACCTACCATAGGCAAGTTCAAAATAAGCAACATCACATTGCCAATGTATAGCGACGCAATCAAAGCCCAAACCAAGGCACCAGAAGTTTGAAACAACTGTGGACCTGGCTGGATGCCGTAACTTTGAAAAGCACCCAGCAAAATTGCAGCCGTGTTAGAAGTTGGAATACCCAGCGTGAGCAATGGAATCAACGTAGCCGTAACTGCAGCGTTGTTAGCGGCTTCAGGGCCGGCCACGCCTTCAATCGCTCCTTTGGTGCCAAACTCGCTGTTGTTTTTAGCTAGTTTCTTCTCTGTCGCATAGCTCAAGAAAGTTGGAATCTCGGTACCGCCCGCTGGAATCGTGCCAAACGGGAAGCCAATCGCCGTACCGCGCAACCATGCGGGCCAAGACCGCTTCCAGTCACTTTTCGTCATATGAACGCTGGTGAGCTTATTTTGAACTTCGACAGTTCGCCCTTCATACAGCACCGCATACAAAGCTTCTGCCACAGCAAACAGCCCCACAGCAACCAACACGATTTCAATGCCATCCAACAGCTCAGGTACGCCAGCTGTGTAGCGCGCTTGGCCAGAAATTTGATCCATGCCAATCAAACCAGCAGCCAAGCCCACAAACAAAGCCACCATACCGCGCAACGTGCTTTTTCCCAAGACCGCACTCACCGTTGTAAAAGCTAAGAGCATTAAACAAAAATACTCTGGCGGGCCTAACCGCACTGCAAAATCGGCCAGCAAAGGTGCAAACAAAGTCACTAAAACTGTGGCAATGGTGCCAGCTACAAACGAGCCAATCGCTGAGGTAGCCAAAGCAGCGCCAGCACGGCCGCTCTTGGCCATTTTATTGCCCTCCATGGCCGTGACCATGCTGCCCGTTTCTCCCGGCGTATTCAACAAAATAGAAGTGGTGGAGCCTCCATACATCGCGCCGTAATAAATTCCGGCAAAGAAAATCATCGACGCCGTGGCGTCAACTTTGGTGGTAATAGGCAGCAGCATCGCCACCGCCACCGCTGGCCCAATGCCAGGCAGTACGCCGACCGCCGTACCCACCGCACAGCCAATCAAACACCACAATAAATTAATTGGGGTTGCGGCAGTCGCAAACCCCATCATCAGTTGGTTCCAGACTTCCATCAAATCCACCCAGTTGTAGTTAAGCCAGGCAAATTAATAGCCAGCAATTTTGTAAACATCCAATACACCGGTGCAGCAATGGCAAAACCAATCGCCACATCTTTGGCAAATTGCACGACGCTAAAACCGCTGACTTGATGCTCCTCAGCCGTACGCAAGCCGCGCACAGCCAAAGCAAAGCACAAAGTGCAGCTCAATATGAAGCCTATGGTGGTGATAAGCGCTGCGTTTGCCAACAAGCCTGCCGACATCCACGCAAAACCAGACCAAAATCCTTTGTCAGCACCGGTCGGCTCCTCCATGTTACGGAAGCCTCCCGTACGCGCCTCCCAAATAACCCAAGCACCGCAGAGCAAGAGCACTGCCGCGACCAAGCCTGGGAGAAAGTTGGGCCCAACGCCAGAGTAACCAGCTTCTGAAGGAATCATCACAGCACCTGCTGCCATGATGACGCCTATCGCTAGTACACCGCAACCAATCAAGGTTTGCGTATTGGACTGTTTTTGCGAGATCGCGTGGTGCTCGCTCACGATGTCATGCCCGCCAAATGCATGATGCCACGCAAGCTGGCAAATTCGTTTTCAACGAAATCATCAAACTGCTTGCCAGTCATCAATGCAGGTGTCCAACCATTTTTATCCAACGACTCTGCCCATGCTTTGGTTTTGCTGGCTTTAACGATGATGTCGGTCAAAGCAGTGCGCTGCTCAGCGCTCAAACCCGGCGCGCCATAGACGCCGCGCCAGTTGCCCAGCACCACGTCATAGCCTTGCTCTTTCATGGTTGGCACGGCAATGCCAGGCAAACGCTTTTCTGACGTCACACCAATCGCGCGCATTTTGCCTGCGGTGATGTATTCGGCAAACTCGCTGTAGCCGCTGCCGCCCACTTTGACGTTGCCACCCAAAATAGCTGCAGTCGCCTCACCACCTCCACGGAAGGCCACATAGTTGACCTTCTTAGGATCCACACCCACCAAGCGCGCCAGCATCGACGCTGAAATATGCTCGGTAGAACCTTTAGAGCCGCCGCCCCAGGTGATGCTGCCTGGGTCTTTTTTCATCTGCTCAACCACGTCTTTCATGGTTTTGAGCGGTGAGTTGGCGGGCACCACAAACACGTTGTACTCGCTGGTCAAACGTGCAATCGGTGTCACTTTGTCCAAACCCACTGGTGGCTTACCAGTGATGATGCCGCCCAACATGACCGCGCCCATCACCATCATGGCATTAGCGTCGCCTTTACTGGCATTGGCAAATTGCGCCAAACCAATGGTGCCGGCTGCGCCACCTTTGTTGTCATATTGCACGGTATCGGCCGACTTGGCTTCAAGCATAGCTTTACCCAGCGCACGGCCGGTGGTGTCCCAACCGCCACCTGGGTTAGCTGGAATCAGCATTTTGATGTTGGCTGCCGCATGCGCCGTCATGGGCAAAGCACCAGCAGCAGCTAAAGCGGCCAAAGATTTTAGAAAAGTATCGCGACGCATGGCAAACTCCTGTTAAAAATACAAAATGGTCAAAAAAAGAAAAACGAAAAGTACTAAGACGCACTAATATAAGGATCATCCTGATATTGGCTGTCATTTTGCTTTCGGATATACGGGTTTTTGCTAGGTGAAAACACCCATGCCGCGCCAACCTTCAACTTCTATAGAGTACGGGCTGTGAAACTTCTGATCATTGAAGACGATTTAGCCATGCAAACGGTGCTGCAACGCGCGTTGAGCGCCCGCGCCATCACGGTCGCGCTCTGTGGCGATGGTTTGCTTGCCGTTGACCTGTGGCGGAATTTAGCCCCTGATGTTGTTTTGCTAGACCTCACCCTACCGGGACAAGATGGTTTACAGGTTTTGTCGCAAGCACGCCAAACCGGTTTGCGTACACCTGTTTTGATTTTGACGGCGCGCGGCACGGTGGGCGACCGCGTAATGGGACTGAACGCAGGTGCTGACGACTATTTAGCCAAACCATTTGACTTGGATGAGCTGGAAGCCCGGCTGCGCGCCCTGCACAGGCGCAACGCCAGCGCATCCGCAGACAACACGAGCAACACCTTGAAAGCTGGCAAGTTGCGTTATGACAAAACCAGTGGTGCGGCCTATTGTGAAGATCAAGTGCTTGACCTCACCCCGCGAGAGCTTGCCCTGTTACACGCCTTGATGAACAAACTTGGCCATGCTGTGAGCAAAGAGCAGCTGTTTGAGCAAGTTTTTCCGAACGCCTCTGAAGTCCAGTATGAAGCCGTTGAGGTGGTTGTCTACCGGTTACGCAAAAAACTGGCTGGGACCGGCGTCAACCTGATAACTTTGCGCGGTTTGGGCTACTTGCTCAAAGAAGACCCCTTTGCATGAACATGACCCATGAAATCAGCCCATGAACACAGGCCATAAACGCAGCACCTCGCTGCGGCGAATTCTGTTACTGGGGATTCTATTGCCCATCGCTGTCTTTGTGGCTTTAGACACTTTTTTTCTCTACCGCCAATCTTTGGCCGCTATCAACACCGCCTACGACCGCACCTTGCTAGCCTCGGCAAAATCGATTGGCGAACTGCTCAAGGTCGAAGGCTCTGGTGCGCAGGCCAAGCTCAGCGCCGCTATTCCGTACTCAGCCTTGGAGGCTTTTGAAGCCGACAACCGCAGCCGCATGGTCTACCGCGTCTCAACCCCCGACGGCAGTTTGGTTGACGGTTTTGCCGATTTACCCATGTGGCAAGGCAAGCTGCCCGACCAAGGGCCTTATGCCGCCTTGGTTGACTTTTACGACAGCTCCTTTCGTGGCGACACCATTCGCATGGCTGTTTTGCTGCAACCCGT
>JAYVSU010000054.1:0-17276 GCA_043775055.1 Polaromonas sp. | reverse complement strand
GAAAAAATATGGCGGAAGCGGTGAGATTCGAACTCACGAACAGATCACTCCGTCGCCGGTTTTCAAGACCGGTGCCTTCAACCGCTCGGCCACGCTTCCTTGCTTAGTATTCTAGCCTGCGTTCAGGCCATTTTTAACCGTGATGCAAGAATCGACACATAAAATCGACATTACAAGCGGTTTAGTGCCTGAATTTTGACCAATCCCGTCGCCAGCGCCGTGCCGCACACCACGACGCAACCGCACAGCAGCATCCACAGCGTGATTTCTTCACCCAAAAACAAAGCGCCGTACAGCAAAGCAAACACCGGCACCATGAAAGTGACCGTTAAGGCGCGGCTGGGGCCTGCGGTTTCAATCAAACGGAAGTACAAAATATAGGCAATGCCAGTGCAGACCAGCGCCAAAATCGCCATAGACGTCCACGCATGCAAGCTGGGCGTTTGCGCAGGCCACAAAAGCGCTGCTGGAATTGCTAAACCCAGCGTCGCGCCCATCATGCTGCCAGCTGCCGTGGCCATAGGTGGTACGCCCATCAGATAGCGCTTGGTGTAGCTGGCAGCTATGGCGTAACACAGCGTGGCGCATAGGCAGGCCAGAATGGCCCAGCCCGAGCCGCCGGGCTTGAAGCTGGCTTTGTCTCCTGCCAGCAAGGCCACGCCAATGAAACCAATGACCAAGCCTGCAATCCTCGAGGCCGAAGGTTTGTCCTTCAGCCACAACCAAGCCACAATCGCGCCAAACAGCGGCACGGTGGCGTTCAAAATCGACGACAAACCCGTGGTGATGGACATCACCGCAAAGGCGTACATGGCAAATGGGATGCCTGAATTGAGCATGCCGACGAACATGATGGAGGCTGCGCGCTTCTTAAAAGCGGGCCAGTGGCCGCTCCAAACCAGCATAGGCAGCAAAAACAGGGCGGCTAAACCGACGCGTAAAGCAGCAGTTGGCAAAACACCAAACTCTACAGCGCTGCTGCGGGTGAATAAAAAAGACGATCCCCAGATGGCGGCTAACAAGATAAATTCAAAAAAGACGGATTTTTTCATGTGCGTTGAAGTATGCCTTCTAAAGTAGGCATTTCAGCGGTTTACTCAGCTTAAACCGAAGTTGGATTGCGGGTTTTCGAGGTTCAACAAGGCTACTTTTTTGTCCAAGCCACCTGCGTAACCTGTGAGCGAGCCATCGCTGCCAATCACCCGATGGCAGGGCACGATGATGCTCAATGGGTTGCGTCCCACGGCCGTGCCTACTGCCCGAATCGCCAAGGGTTTGTCGATACGCTGGCTCAAAGCGCCGTAGCTGGTCGTCTTGCCATAGGGGATGCGCAGCAGCGCCTGCCAAACCAGCTGTTGAAACGCTGTACCGCCGCGCAAATCCAGCGGCAAGTCAAAATCTTGCAATGTTCCTGCGAAATAAGCCTTCAATTGCTCGCAGGCAGCTTGCATGACTGCGTGTTGCCGAATATCAGGGCACAGCTTCCAAGTCGCCCGCTCGGGTAGATGGCGTTGGTGCTCAAACCACATACCGGCTAAGCCTTTGTCAGTCGCTGCTAGGCAAATGGACCCTAGGGGGCTGGTGCTGAGACCATAAATAGGTGTTGAGTCGAATTTCATGGTAAACCTCTTTGCATCTTGCATATTAATGATTTAATATAACTATTTTTAAAAATTATTTTTGTCTGTAGCCGTTGTATTTATTTAATAGTTTGCTATATAAATAATAGTTAAATCAATGCTTTTTTAGGGTTTTGAAAGTTTTGGAGATGTCGCCAAACTGGTCCAAGCGCGCATGACCGCATAGCTGCGCCATGGTCGCCAAACCTGCGAGGCGGCGACCGCTGCAGCAGCGGTTTTGGTCGGACTGAGGGGTGGTTCAAGGTGTTGCAGCCCCATCGCCTTGTGTAGCGCCACGTCGCCCGCCACAAACGCATCCGGCCAACGCAGCGCACGCATGGCGATGTATTGCGCCGTCCAGTCGCCCACGCCAGGCAAGGCGCGCAGGGTGGTCATGGTCGCTTCAATATTAATATTGGGGTCCAAATGCAGTTGTTTGTCGGCCACCGCGCGTGCCAAGGCGGTGATGGCGGCTTGGCGCTGTTTGACAATGCCTAAACGCCCTAAATCCTCACCCGTGACAGTAGCCAAAGCTTCTGGCGTGGGGAATAGTCGACTCAGGGCCGGATAAGGTGTTTGAATAGCTGTGCCAAAGCGATCCACCACCCGCTGCGTCAAGGTGCGCCCTGCCGCCACGGTGACCTGTTGACCCAAAATAGCCCGCACCGCCAGTTCAAAACCGTTCAAACAGCCCGGTACCCGCAAACCTTCGAGCGCTGAAAAATTTTGCTTCTCGGCAGAAAAGCAATCACCCAGTACCGCATTGATAGCCTGCGGGTCGGCATCCAAATCCAGTAATGCCCGCACTTGCCGAATCACCTGCGGCAGCACGTCACGCAGGGAGTCGCTGACTTGAATTTGCACCGCAGACTGCTTGGGCAAAAACTCAATATGCAGCCATCCAAGGTGCTCTATACCCCCAGATTTAAGCCTTAAAGTCCATCCAGACGACAGTTTATTTGCCTCTATAGCTACAAATTCAATAGCATTTACTTGTCGTTTTTGAAAAAATGTAAACAACCAAGGCGCGTCATAAGGCGGTCTGTAGCTGAGTTTGACGGTGCAATAGCCGCTGGGTGGGAAGGTAGAACGTGAATTGAATCGAGTCGTAGTGCGCCGTAATTGGCTGGCATTGAGCCGGTAATGTGCTAAAAAAGCGGCAGAAAAGCGGCGCACGCTGCCAAAACCACTGCATAGCGCCACTTGGGCGATGGGCAGGTCGGTGTCAGTCAGCAACTGTTTGGCCGTCAGCAGGCGGCGTGTTTGCAGGTATTGCAGGGGAGAAACGCCAAATTCCGCCTCAAACAAGCGTCGCACATGGCGGTCAGACACGCCCAGATGTGCGGCCAATTGGCTGATAGACGGCTTGGAGTCATCATGCGTAGGGGCATTGGCTTGCCAAGCTTGCGGGTCATCCAGCCAGCGTGCCGCCTGCAGCGCCAAGGTGCGGCTTGCGTCTGAGGTGGTCCATGGCAAGCTACTGGGTGCCAATTCAGGCCGGCATCGCAGGCATGGGCGGTAGCCGGCGCTTTCAGCCAAGGCTGCGTGGTCAAAAAAGCGGCAATTTTCAAATTTAGGCAGCTTCACCCGGCACACGGGGCGGCAATAAATGTGGGTTGAACTGACGCCGACGAAGAAATGACCATCAAACCGGGCGTCGTGCGCCTTCATCGCTTGGTAGCAAGCCAAGTCATTGGCCACACCATGGGCGGCTAGATTTTGGCTATCGGCTAGGTCATTCATGGGCAAATCATAGCGCGAGCGCCGTTCTTCAGTAGCCATTTTCGGACACGTCCTTAGGCGAATGGTGCGCAATTGCGACCTACAATCGATAGTTACATCAAATTTCAGTTATTTCGGGATTTAAAACATGATTGTTACGGCCTCCATTTTCAAAGCTTACGACATTCGCGGCATCGTGCCATCAACTATCAATGAAGACGTTGCCGAGGCTTTGGGCAAGGCATTTGGCAGCACTGCATTGGCTGAAGGCGAAAAAGCCGTCGCTGTGGGGCGCGACGGGCGCTTGAGCGGCTCCTCGTTGGCGGCAGCTTTGATTCGTGGTTTGCAAGCCGCAGGCATTGAGGTGATTGACGCCGGCATGGTCACCACGCCGATGCTGTACTTTGCGGCCAACACGCTTTGCAAAAGCGGCATCCAAGTCACCGGCAGCCACAACCCGAAAGATTACAACGGCTTCAAAATGGTGATGGGTGGCCGCGCCATTTACGGCGATGAAATTCAAGCCCTGTGCCGCATGATGGAGCTTGAGAATTGGACGCTGAAAGCCGGCGGCAGCGTGCGCCACGTCAATGTGCTGCCAGCTTACACTGCGCGCATAACCTCCGACATCAAATTGGCCCGCCCGATGAAAATCGTGATTGACTCTGGCAATGGCATTGCTGGCGCGTCTGCCCCGGACTTGTTCCGCGCACTGGGTTGCGAGGTGATTGAGCTGTTCAGCGAGGTCGATGGCAACTTCCCCAACCACCACCCCGACCCGAGCAAGCCTGAGAATTTGAAAGACTTGATGGCCGCGCTTGCCAGCAGCGGTGCCGAACTGGGCTTGGCTTTTGACGGTGATGGCGACCGTTTGGGCATCGTCACCCAAGACGGCACCAATATTTACCCAGACCGCCAGATGGTGCTCTTTGCCCAAGACGTGCTCAGCCGCGTGCCGGGTGGGACGATTTTGTTTGACGTGAAATGTTCGCAGCGCTTGGCACCAGCTATTGCAGCGGCTGGCGGTGTGCCGCTGATGTTCAAAACTGGTCACTCGCTCATCAAAGCGAAGATGAAAGAAATCGAAAAAAACGGTGGCCAAGCGCCACTGGGAGGCGAGATGAGCGGCCACATCTTCTTCAAAGAGCGCTGGTACGGTTTTGACGACGGCACGTATGCAGGTTGCCGGCTGTTAGAGATTTTGAGCAAATCGCCGGATGCCAATGCGGTGTTGAACGCCTTGCCGAACAGTTTTTCTACGCCAGAATTGAACGTGAAATGCGCTGAGGGCGAGTCGCCAGCTTTGATCACGCAGGCCGTGGCCTTGGCGCCCAGCACTTTTGCTGCCCCCGCCGTGATCAGCACCATCGACGGCCTGCGGGTTGATTGGCCTGATGGTTTTGGTTTGCTGCGCGGCTCCAACACCACACCGGTGCTGGTGTTGCGCTTTGAAGGTCATACAGAAGCTGCTTTGCACAGAATTGAGGGCGAGATGCTGGCGTTGCTGCAGCGTGTCAAGCCAGATGCCAAGATTGAGGCTGCGGCTCATTAAGCGAAGCACCATCCACGTTTGTGAAAATACTGATCGTCAAGCTGTCGTCTTTGGGCGACGTGCTGCACACCATGCCAGCGGTGCAAGACATCCTGCGCGCCTACCCAAACGCCCAGATTGACTGGGCGGTGGAAGGGGCATTTGCAGGCATTGTGCAGCGCTGCCATGGGGTGAATCGCGTCATCAGCTGCGACTTGCGCAAGTGGCGTAAAGCAGCTTTCTCTGCCCAAACGCGGCGTGAGTGGCGTGCCTGTAAAGCCGCTTTGCAGCAAGAGTCCTATGACGCGGTGATTGATGCGCAAGGTTTGACCAAGTCCGCGTTTGTGGCTTGGATGGCCAAATTGACGCCTAATGGCAAACGTTTTGCCATGGCCAACCGCACCGAAGGTTCAAGCCACGAAGCGCCTACCCGCTGGGTGGCTGATGTGGCGATTCCGCTCACACCGCGCATCCACGCGGTGCAGCGTGCGCGGGCGCTGTGCGCCAGCGCTTTGGGTTATCTTTTGCCGGAAAATAGTCAGTTTTACCCCTCATTTGGCCTCTTAGCCGGCGTAAATATTGATAAGTCAGCTATAAATAACATAGCAAAAAGTGATTCTCTGGGAAAGCCTGTTATCGTCTTTGCGCACGGTAGTTCACGTTCTGACAAGCTTTGGCCTGTGAGCCATTGGGTAGAACTGGGGCAACGCCTCAACGCGCAGGGTTACGGCATCGCCTTGGCGCATGGCAGCGATGGTGAGGAGCAGCGTAGCCACACGATCGCTGATGAATTGAACAAGCTGGGCGTTCAAGCCGTGGTTTGGCCTCGGCTAGGTTTGGATGCTTTGACCGATGCCTTAGCAGGCAGCCATGGCGTCATCGGCGTGGACAGTGGCCTGAGCCACATCGCCGTCGCATTAGACTTGCCACATGTGCAAATCTACAACTTTGACACAGCTTGGCGTACGGGCCCCGTGTCGGCACCAGATGCTGCTTCAGCGCGACAGGTGGCTGTTTTTGCACAGCCCACGCCGTCTGTGGATGCGGTGTGGACGGCTTGGCTGAATCTTAAGCATAAGCTGAAAACTTAAGCCAAATCTGCCCATGCGCACGCTCACCCGCTCTGCTTATTCTGTAGTCATGTGGTGCTTGCAGCCCTTTTTAAGGCGCAAACTGGCGCGCCGTGGTTTGGCAGAGCCGGGTTATGTGATCAATGTTGAAGAGCGCTTTGGCCACTATTCTTCTGAGATTGTCGCTGCAAGCCAATCAATGCCCAAGAGCCAAAGTTTTGTTTGGATCCATGCCGTTTCTTTGGGCGAAACACGGGTGGCGGGCGTGTTGATTGCTGCGTTGCGTCTGCGGTTTCCTAGTATGAAGCTGCTGCTCACGCATGGCACGGCCACCGGGCGCGCTGAAGGGCAGAAATTACTGCAAGCGGGCGATGTGCAAGTTTGGCAGGCTTGGGACACACCAGCGGCGCCAGCGCGTTTTCTTCAGCAATTCAAACCCTGTGTCGGCATCTTGATGGAAACCGAGTTGTACCCGAATATGGCAGCAATGTGTGCGCAATTTGGCGTGCCTTTGGTCATGGCGAATGCGCGATTGAGCGACAAGTCATACCGTGCGACGCTGCGTTTTGCGTGGCTGGCGCGGCCTGCGTATCAATCGTTAACGGCAGTTTGGGCGCAAAGCAAGGCTGATGCTCAGCGTTTTGAGGCATTGGGTGCACCCGTTAAAGGTGTTTTTGGTAATCTCAAGTTTGATGCACCCATAGATGCTTCGCTCTTGGCTCAAGGACGAAGCTGGCGCGACAAGTTCGGCCGACCCGTGGTGATGTTTGCCAGCTCGCGCGAGGGGGAAGAGCTGCAATTCTTGCAATTTTTGCAGAAAAAAGACTTAAATTTGGCTGTAGACAGCGAATATTCTGATAATTTAGCTATTAAAAATGTAGCAATTAATCAAATCCAATGGCTGATCGTGCCACGCCATCCGCAGCGGTTTGACCAAGTCGCCAGTTTGATCGAGTCGCACGGTTTCAAAGTTTCTAGACGATCTCAGTGGCAAGAAACACCAGAAACAGAGACTAAAACCGAAATTAAAACTGAAACCACTATCTGGCTGGGCGACAGCTTGGGCGAGATGGCGCTGTATTACGGTTTGAGCGATGTGGCGTTGTTGGGTGGGAGTTTTGAGCCCCTCGGTGGGCAAAATTTGATTGAAGCCGCAGCCTGCGCTTGCCCAGTGCTGATGGGGCCGTCCACCTTCAATTTTGCCGAAGCAGCAGAGTTAGCCGTGCAGGCGGGAGCTGCTTGCCACGTTGAAGCCATGCCGCAAGCGGTTGACGCTGCCATTGATTTAGCCAGAGACAGCCAAGCCTTGTTAGCGGCGCGCACGGCAGCTTTGGCGTTTTCAGTAGCCCATCAAGGCGCAACGGCCAAAACCGCAGAAGCGATTTTGGCCGTTGTTAAGCGTTAGTTGATAAAGCGCTTAGTTTGTTACTTCGCTAACAAGCTGTTAACCGGTGCTAAATCTTCCGCTTTGAGTGTGCCGTTGGCTTGGCGGAGTTTTAGGCCACCAACCAACACATCGTAGCGTGCTTTGGCTAGGTCACGTTTGGTTTGGAACAATTGACTTTGCGAGTTCAGCACGTCAATGTTGATACGCACACCCACTTGGTAACCCAATTTATTGGCATCCAAAGCGCTTTGGCTAGAAGCCTCGGCAGCTTCAAAAGCTTTGACGGCACTCAGCCCAGATTGCACACCGTAGAAAGCAGCACGGGTCGCTTGCGCCACGCTGCGCTTGGCATTGTCCAAGTCTGAAGTGGCTTTGTCCTCCAAGGCCAAGGTTTCTTTAACTCGGTTTTGTACAGCAAAGCCTGCAAAAAGAGGCAAATTGAATGCCAGGCCAACAGAGCCTGCATTGCTGCGCGTCGTCGCGGTGCTGGTTGATGTGCCTAAATTGCGGTTAGCACCGTAATTGGCATTCAAGTCGAGTGTCGGTTTGTGGCCAGCCTCAGCTTTGGCTGTTTCTAGTTTGGCCACCTCTAAAGCTAAACGTGCTTGCTCAATACTGGGGTGTCCGGCTTCTGTCCGTGCAACCCAAGTGCTTACATCATTGGGCGCGAGTTGAGGCAGTTCTACAGGTACGACCAAGGCTTTGGGCTGGGTGTTGCTTTTGCCAACCAATTGATCCAAGGCCATCTTCTTCACACGGACATCGTTTTCTGCCGCAATTTCTTGTGCAGTTGTTAAGTCAAAGCGAGCCTGTGCTTCTCGGGTGTCGGTGATGGTGGATGTACCGACTTCAAAATTTCGTTTGGCAGAGGCCAATTGCTCAGCTACAGCCGCCTTTTGCGCCTGAACAAACGTCAAAGTATCTTGCGCAGCTAGCACATCAAAATAGGTTTGGGTGGCACGGATGATCAAGTCTTGCTCAGCAGCAACCAGCTGTGCTTGCGCGATGGCTGCCTGCTTGTCACCTTGCTCGTAGCTCGCCCAGTTAGCTGGACGGTACAAAGGTTGCGAGGCGACTAAAGTGATGTTTTGACTGCCATAGTTGATGGTTGCAGGTGCGCCAGCAACGTCTACATTGGTGCGTGACGCGCCTGCTTGCAAGGCGGCGACTGGCCAAACACTGGCTTTAGCTTGTTCGCCACGGGCAAGGGTTGCGTTAGATTGCGACAATGCTGATTGGTAAGTAGCGTCATAGCTACGCGCTGCCGTGTATAACTCAGTCAGGCTTTGCGCATGCGCAGACAACATACCTGCTGTAGACAATGCGAAAGTGAGGGATAAAAGTGCTGGGAGTCGAAACTTATTCATAAATAGCCTCATGCAGTGGCGTTAAAAAACAAAGCGCGGTGTTTCAGCAAAGCCTTGCAGGCGCGGCGCGACTGTATCCCAGCTTTGCTGAGTTTCAAATGAAGTCTGGCTGATGCGTTTCACCAATGTGGCGCGCATCATGGGTTCATTCCCCACGATGGACATGCAACGTCCGCCAATTTTGAGTTGCTGTAGCAAGGATTCTGGGATGTGAGCCACAGAACCACTGAGCACAATCACATCAAAAGCATCATTGCCAAAGGCTTTGCTACCGTCAGCATGCACCACTTTGGCGTTGTAGACGTCTGCTCGCTCTAAGTTCTGGCTGGCAGTTTTGGCGATATCAGCGTCAATTTCTAAAGTCGTTACAAACTGTGCGCGGTGCGCCAAGAGCGCCGCCATGTAACCAGAGCCAGTGCCAATTTCCAAGACTTTTTCGTGTTTTTGTACATTCAAGTCTTGCAGCATACGTGCTTCAACTTTTGGCGACAGCATGGATTGGCCGATACCTTTGCCCAATGGAATTTCCATGTCGACGAATGCCAAAGCTTTGTGCGCCAAAGGCACGAAATCTTCACGCCTCACCACAGCCAACAGTTGTAATACGTGCGCATCCAACACATCCCAAGGACGGATTTGTTGCTCAATCATGTTGAAACGGGCTTGTTCGATATTCATTCAGCTAACTCCTAAAAGCGATTCAATCGCAGTTTATATAGTGGGGGGAGTATACCAGTTCAGTTGATTTTACGGGTATATCCGATTTAAAGGTGGTTTAAAGCATGATTTCAGGGACACGTGTTTTAAACGCTTAATGTTTCGATTTTAGCCAAAGGCGTTTAGCCCAGTTGGCTAAATCATCCATATAGCAGTACATCACTGGGACAACTACCAAAGTCAGCAATGAGGAGGTAATCACACCGCCAATCACAGCTTGCCCCATGGGTGCGCGCTGCTCTGAACCTTCGGACAATGCAAAAGCCAAAGGAACCATACCGAAAATCATCGCCAAGGTGGTCATCAAAATAGGGCGCAACCTTACTTTGGCCGCTAACAGCAAAGCTTCTGTGCGTTCCAAGCCATCCTCGCGGCTACGAATGGCAAAGTCAACCAACAAAATGGCATTCTTGGTCACCAAACCCATCAGCAAGACCACGCCAATCACGGAGAACATAGACAGCGTAGAGCGGAACATCAGGAGCGCCAATACCACGCCAATTAAGGTCAATGGTAAAGCGGTCATCAACGCCAAAGGTTGCAAGAAGCTCTTGAATTGGCTCGCCAGCACCATGTAAATAAACACTATCGCTAAGACCAAGGCCGACATGGCGTAGGCAAAAGATTCCGCCATGTTTTTGGTAGAGCCACCAAACTGATAGCGGTAACCTGGTGGGAAACTGACGTTATCTAGGATTTTTTTGATGTCGTTAGACACTTCACCGGCCGAGCGGTCGTAGGTATTGCCATTGATGGCCACTTCGCGGGTTAAGTCGCGGCGGTTGATCTGGTTGGAGCCGGTAGATTCTTTGACATTGGCCACTTGACTCAAACGCACCACCCGCGAGCTACCATCCGCATTGGTGCCCACAGCAAAGGGTAGGCGCTCCAAGTCTTGAGGCGTATCGCGCGCAACAGGTTCAAGTCGAACGTTGACGTCGTAGGTCTGGTCGTCGCTGGCGCGCCAATTGCCAACGGTGGTTCCCGCAACCAGTGTGCGCATCTGGCTTGCAATTTGAGCCACACTCAAGCCGAGGTCCGAAGCAGCATCGCGTTTGACATCAATTTGAATCGTTGGCTTATTGGGCTTGACACTGGAGTCTAAATCAACAAAACCTGGTACATCACGTACTTTACCCATCACCAGTTGCGCCAAACGCTCTAACTCTTTGAGGTCAGGGCCTTGCAGCGAGAACTCCACTTGTTTGTTGCCACCCACGGCATCGAGCAAGCCTGCATGGGTGACAGTGATGCCGGGTACTTGCTTCAAACGCTGACGCAGCACATTGGACAACTCATCAACACTGCGGCTGCGATCTTTACGGTCCACTAAGCGAACATAGACCGATGCGTACATCTTGCCAGCCGCATTGCCAGTGTTGATGGTGGATAAGGTGTATCTGACCTCAGGAAATTCACGCACGATACTTTCAACTTGTTTGGCTTTAGCTTCCGTCACTTCTAAAGAGGACCCGACAGGCGTATAAAAGCTGAGTGAGGTTTCAGAGAAGTCTGCCTTGGGTACAAACTCTGTACCCAGCAGTGGCACCATAAAAATACTGCCCACAAACACAGCAACAGCCAGCAAAACAGTGACGAGTTTGTGATGCAAAGACCAGCGCAAAATGCCTTGGTAGCCGTCAGACAGGCTGTCGGTAGCGCGGTCAAACAAACCCGTCACGCGACCAATAGTTTTGTCATACAGCGTGACTGGCGGACCTGCGCGGCCATGCGCTTCAATGCTTGGGTCATGCCAGATGCTAGACAACATGGGGTCTAACGTAAAGCTCACAAACATTGATAACAGTACGGCTGAAACGATGGTGATGCCAAACTCGTGGAAGAACTTACCCACAATGCCGCCCATGAAACCAATTGGCAAAAACACAGCCACGATAGACAGCGTGGTCGCAAGTACTGCCAAGCCAATCTCTTTGGTGCCGTCCATCGATGCATCGTAGGGCGATTTGCCCATTTGCACATGCCGCACGATGTTTTCACGCACCACAATAGCATCATCAATCAATAAGCCGACGCATAAACTCAAAGCCATCAAGGTGATGTTATTGATGGTGAAGCCGAAAATGTTCATGAACAAGAAGGTGCCAATGATGGAGATTGGCAGCGTTAAACCGGTGATGATGGTTGAACGCCATGAGTTCAAAAACAAAAACACAATCAGAATGGTCAAAGCAGCGCCTTCAAACAAGGTGCGGCGCACGTTGTCGACGGCGACACGAATCGGGCGCGAGCTGTCGTTAATTTGTTCCAGTTTAACGCCAGGTGGCAATTGTTTGGATATTTCAGTCAGGGCGTTTTTGAGGCCATCCACCACAGCAATGGTGTTGTCATCTTGTGATTTTTGAACTTGCAACACCAGTGTGCGTTGTCCGTTGTAAAGTGCCAAGCTGTCAATCTCTTGTGCGCCATCAGAGATGCGCGCCACTTGGTCTACCCGTATGGCACTGCCGTTTTTGCGTGCAACTATGATTTTTGCAAAATCTTCAGGGCGCTTCATCCGCGCTTCAATTTGAACCACACGCTCTTGCGCGAGTGAACGAATCGAGCCAGCAGGCAAGTCTTGGTTTTCATTGCGCACAGCGGTGGCAACTTGGTCAGCCGTGATGCCCAAGGCATCCATGGCTTGTGGATTCAGGTAAATGTTGATTTCACGCTTGGTACCACCTACCAACGTCACAGAACCCACACCACGCACATTTTCTAAACGCTTTTTGAGGGTTTGATCTGTCCAGTTGGTTAGCTCAACAGCTGTTAAAGGCTTGGTCGTGGCCGCAGGGTCTGGCAGAACTGCCAGTGACCAAATCGATCGGCTGGAGGGGTCAAATCGCAAGACGCGGGGCTCTTTGACTTCTGTGCGAAAGTTCGGACGAATCGCTGAAATTTTTTCACGGACATCCTCAGCAGCTTTGCGGCCATCGACATAGAGCTGAAACTCCATGATGACCACAGCCTGGCCTTCATAGCTGCGTGAGGTGAGGGCGCTGATGCCTGCAATCGAGTTCACCCCTTCTTCGATTTTTTTGGTGACTTCACTTTCAACAATTTCAGGCGAAGCACCAGGGTACTCGGCGGTGATCACCACCACAGGCAGGTCGATGTTGGGGAACTGATCCACCTGCAAACGCTGGTAGGAGAAAAGCCCTAGCACCACAACGGCGAGCATCACCATCGTAGCAAAGACGGGGTTTTTAAGACTGACTTGGGTAAACCACATGTTAAAGATGCCTTTGGTTTACTTAGCTGCGCTGACAGGAGTAGGAGCAGGAGCAATTACAGGTACTGCAGCAGGCGTTGTTGATGCTGTAGGCACTACAGTCTTTACCGCGTTTGCTTGTGTTAATTTGGTGGCGGTTCCTTCTCTAAGCGCTCCTAAAGCACCAGAAATTACCAGGGTGTTTTCGGCAATTCCCTTCACAGCAACCATGGTTTCCGTCCGGCCATCTTTGATCATATCGCCGCGTTGCATCAGTTCAACAGCACGGTGTTTAACTGTATTGTTCTCAACCACTTGCACATACGGCGTCGGTTTGTCGGTGCGTATTGCACTGAGGGGAACCGACAAAGCAGATACTTTGGACGTGCCCAAGGTCCCTTGCGCAAACAAACCTTGGCGTAAACCTGGCACGTTGTTCAGGCTCAAATAAACCAACACGCTGCGGCTACCTGCTTGCGCGTTAGGGTTGATGCGCACGACTTGGCTGTTGACTTGTGCCGTGCTTCCTTCAATTTGCAGTATCGCCGCTTGCCCGACCTTCACGCTCAGTGAATCGGCAGCGCTCATGCTGGCTTCAAGCTCGATGCGGGCCAGGTCAATCACTTCGATCACCTTGGCATCAATACCCACGCGCTCACCCGGTTGGGCTAAGCGCTGCGAAACAATGCCTGAAAGCGGCGCGCGCAAAACGGTGTCTTCAACTGCTTTTTTTGCCACATCCACATTCGCCAACGCGGCACGGTGCGAGGCTTGCGCAGAGTTCAGCGTCGCCAAAGATGTGTCCAAAGCGGTTTTGGAAATAAAACCTTGGTCGACCAGTGCTTTGTTGTTGTCAAACTGGCGCTGTGCAATGACGATTTGGGTTTTTGCAGCATCGGCTTGATCCTGCGCCTGTTGTAGCCTAGCAGCATATTCGGTGGCATCAACTCTGGCGATGATTTGCCCGGCCTTCACCGCATCGCCTTCGCGCACGGTCAAGCCTTGCAACTCACCTGCCACACGTGCTTTGATAAACGCGGAGTTGGCCGCTTTGAGCGTACCTGAGATCGGCAAACCCTGCGCCAAGTCATTGACTTGCGCTTTGATCAGGTCTGAACTGGCCAGCTCCACCACAGTTTGCGCTTGGGTATTGGCTTGCGTCGCGGCAACCACGGCTTCTTGCTGCGCCTTGCGGGCGGACAAAGCCTTCATCACACTCAAGCCCAAGGCTACCAAAATAACCCCTGCAATCACCCATTTAAGCCAGCGTTTCATAACAATCAATGTCCTTCAGTTTTAGATGGGGTAGTAGCTGGCACGGCAGCTGAGCTGTCAGTGTCGATGTTCAAAACACCTTTGATCAAAATATCAGCCTGGCTCTCGATAAATTCTTGCGCATCGAGCGGCATACCACTGCTGCACGGGCCGATAGAGTGTTGCCACATGGTCAAAAACATCAAAGGCGCAATCACGCTGTAGACCGCGTACTCCATGTTGAGAGTGCGAAACTCGCCACGGTCAATGCCACGTTGCAAAATGGCACGGATCAAGTGATGCCCAGGTTTGACCACGGTTTCTTGATAAAAATTAGCCAACGCTGGAAAATTACTGGCTTCAGACATGACCAGCTTTGTAATGCCTGAGGCCTTGGTGCTCCCAAAGCGGTTCCACCACTCAAACATCACGTAGCGCAACAGTTCAGATGTGGTGCCCTCGAAAGTCTCTAACTCCGCAGCACCTTGGGCTATGACGGAGGTAATGTTTTCGCGAACCACCGCTTCAAACAACTCTTCTTTACTTTTGAAGTACAAAAACAGCGTGCCTTTAGATACCCCTGCTTTAGCTGCAACTTCTTCAGCGCGGGTGGCTGCATAACCTTTGGCGACAAACAAGTCCAGCGCCGCATCCAGCAATTCGCCCGGGCGCGCCTCTTTACGGCGCACATGTTTGGCGCGCACAGCTTGACCTGTTTTGCAAATTAATTCACTGAATGACATGGTGAGAGATGGGTTTCGGCTAAGTGGTGTCAGGCGCTATTATCTGTGGTGCTGGCGTGGCAATATGGTTAAGCTTAAGTTTTGGGTAAAGTACCAGAGCTTAAACAAAAGCATTGTTAATGACTCATTGGTTAGTAATATACGATGAACAAGTGCTTCAGTCAAGTTACAACTTGTTGCCCTATTACTTTACCTGCCAAAAGCGGTGCTGACATACTGACAAAGTAATTGTTGTGTAAAGTCAGACCATGCAAGCAAATATCCCCACAAATACTGACTCTGGCCATGACGCTTTTGGAACCATCACCCTAGGCGGTGGTTGTTTTTGGTGCTTAGACGCCGTCTATGCCCGCGTACGCGGCGTTACTAGCGTCGAGAGCGGCTACAGTAACGGCCATGTTATTAACCCCAGCTACCAACAAGTCTGCAGCGGTGACACAGGGCATAACGAGGTCGTACAGCTGCGTTACAAGCCGCAGGACATCAGCTTGACCGAGATTTTAGAAATTTTCTTCCTCGTCCACGACGCCACTACGCTGAACGCGCAAGGCAACGATGTTGGCACCCAGTACCGCAGCGGCATCTACTACACGACACCCGAGCAGCAGCAAGTCGCCCAAGACATGATTCGCCACATGACGGCAGACAAGCTCTTCAGCCGCCCCATCGTCACCGAAGTGCTGCCTTTGTCCAACTATTCCCGCGCTGAGGAATACCACCAAGACTTCTTCGCCAAAAACCCCAACCAGGGCTACTGCGTTGCCGTGGCAGGGCCCAAAGTGGCTAAATTGCGCAAGACGTTTGCGGATAGGGTGCGCTCTTGACCTTTCTAGCGCCTCATCAAGGAGAGAGTGCATGAAAAATTTGTTTCAAAACATAAGCTTACGAATTGGCTACTTGGTTTTAGCCGGATTGTTGGCCACAGCGTGTGGTGGCAGCAATAAAAGCAGCGGTTCTTACAGCCAAATCGTGGTTTTTGGGGCTAGTTTGTCTGACAACGGCAACGCTGTGACGTTGGTGCCGGGTTTGTTTCCGGGTGCCCCGTATTACCCAGGTCGCGCCTCGAACGGGCCTTTGTGGATAGACGTCGTCGCTGCTGATTTAGGCAACGCCGTGGACCCATTTCTCAGCGGCGGCAGCAATTACGCCGTGGGCGGGGCGCGGACTTGCGCCATCAGCGGCACCAGTGTCAACCCGTTTGATATGTGTTACCAAACCAGCACGTATTTGGCGGCGGTGTTGAACCGAGCTGATGCCAGCGCTTTGTACGTGATTGACGCGGCCAGTGTGGGCAACAACATCTTCGCGGTGCTTAACAACGGCTTGTCGCACGCTGAAATCACCACCAACGCGCCAAGTGACATCGCCAAAATCATGGATCGACTCTACAACGCCGGGGGGCGTAAGTTTTTAGTGACCAATGTGCCCGACGTCGGAGCCACGCCACGCGGCAGAGAGATGCCGTCGCCAGCCACGGTGACTGCTTTGTCTAACGGCTTCAACGCCACGTTAAACAACGAATTAGCCAACTTCCGTGCATCGCACAGCGGCGCAGACGTCAGACTGGCAGACTTTAAATCTGCAGTCGCCATCACCGCTGGCTTTACCAATACCACCGACCCCTGTGTTGTGAATTTGGTCGCCTGCGCTACGCCAGACACCTACACCTACTGGGATAACCTGCACCCCACAGCGGCCACAGGTAGAAATATGGCGAAAGTCGCGTTGGATGCTGTGAAATAGCTGGACATTAAATGCTATATTTAAAATAGCAAACTATTGAATAAATACGCCGGCTGCAGCCAAATTAACCCTTAAAATGGCTGTATTCAGGCTCACGGAGCCAACCGTTCCCGAACCCACTGCTGCTCACCCTCAGCTTTTGTGTCTAGGGTATAGCGCAAACGGTCATGCAAGCGGCTTTTACGACCTTGCCAAAACTGCCAAACTTCAGGTTTGAGGCGGTAACCGCCCCAGTGTGGTGGCCGTGGCGGGCCGTCTTTGAGCATGGTTGGCAAAAACTGCGCACCAAACTTGGCCACATTGGCTACCAACACGCCGCGACCTGAAATCACCTGCGACTGTGGCGACGCCCATGCCCCAATGCGCGAATCCATAGGCCGGCTGCGGTAATAGGCATCGCTTTCTTCGGCGGAAATCTTCTCAACCACACCCTCAATCCGCACCACCCGCTCCAGCTCCACCCAATGAAACTGCAGCGCTGCAAACGGGTTGCCAGCCAGCTCTTCACCTTTGCGGCTGTCGTAATTGGTGTACCAAACAATGCCGCGTTCGTCGTAGCCTTTGATCAGCACCACGCGGGTGCTGGGGCGCAGTTGGCTAGACACAGTGGCCAGTGTCATGGCGTTGGGTTCGGGCAGCTTGCCGTCAATGGCTTGCTTGAGCCACAGCGCAAATTGTTCCATCGGGTTGGCTTGTGAGTCAGACTCGCTGAGTTCAGCGCGTTCGTAGCTTTTTCGGAGGTCGGCAAGTTCGGTCATACTGCAGAGTATAGAAACTTGTGGCGCCTACTGTGAGCATGAATCTTCAGAATCCGACTAAACAACTCCCCATGAAGATGCTTGCAGCCCCAACCGTGCTGATTTTGGCTTCTGGTCGGGGCGAGCGGTTTTTGGCGTCTGGCGGCCAAAC
>JAYVSU010000053.1:0-10403 GCA_043775055.1 Polaromonas sp. | reverse complement strand
CAGGTCGCATCGTCAAAGGCGTCAACTTTGCAGCGCCTACGCCCCAATGGATGGTGGACAAGCTCGCACGTTGTGGCCAGCGTAGCGTCAGTGCATTGGTCGATATTTCCAACTATGTGATGTTTGAACTTGGGCGTCCCTCACATATTTTTGACTTAGACAAAATCCATGGCGGCTTGGATGTGCGTTGGGGCAAACCTGATGAAACACTCAAGCTTCTGAATGGTAATACAGTCACGGTTGACGGTTTAGTCGGCGTGATTGCTGATGATGATGCTATTGAATCACTAGCGGGCATCATGGGTGGCGATGCGACTGCCGTGTCTGAAACGACCCAAAACATCTACGTCGAAGCAGCTTTCTGGTGGCCAAAATCTATCGCTGGTCGTTCACGCCGCTTCAACTTTTCGACGGATGCCGGTCATCGTTTCGAGCGTGGCGTTGACCCCCAGTTGACGGTCGAGCACATCGAGCGCATCACACAATTGGTGCTTGATATTTGTGGTGGCACAGCTGGGCCTGTCGACGATTTGCAAGCCAACATGCCCAAAATAGCACCCGTCAGCTTACGTGTTGCGCGCGCAGCAAAAGTCATTGGCATGCCGGTCACGCTCGCACAATGCGTTGACACCTTGACGCGGCTCGGCTTGCCATTGACGCATGATGCTGAAGTCATCACCGTGACGCCCCCGTCGTACCGCTTTGATTTGCAAATCGAAGAAGATTTGATCGAAGAAGTGGTACGCATGTTGGGCTACAACAATTTACCAACCACACCGCCCCTCGCGCCAATTACCGCCAAAATTCGCGCAGAAGCGCAACGCGGCCCTTTTGCTGTGCGTCGCGCTTTGGCTGCTATGGGTTACCAAGAGACGATTAACTTCAGCTTTGTGGAAGAGCGCTGGGAGCACGAGTTGGCGGGCAACCCCAACCCGATCAAGTTGTTGAACCCAATTGCCAGCAACATGAGTGTGATGCGTTCATCGTTGCTGGGTTCATTGGTACAAGTGCTCAAGTACAACATGGACCGCAAGGCCGCTCGTGTTCGTATTTTTGAAGTAGGACGCGTCTTTTTACGTGATGCCAGCGTTAAAAATACCGATACAACCGTAGATGGATTCAATCAGCCGATGCGTGTTGCGGGCTTGGTTTACGGTCATCTTGATGAGTTGCAATGGGGTCGTACTGAGCAAGCTGCTGATTATTTTGATGTCAAAGGTGAGCTAGAGTCTTTGCTGGCACCCTTGCAAGCGACGTTTGAGCCCGCTACCCATCCAGCAATGCACCCTGGCCGCTGCGCACGCGTTTTGGTCAATGGCCGAGAGATTGGCTATTTAGGTGAATTGCATCCGCAATGGCGCCAGTCTTACGAGTTGGACAAAGGATCTAAAGGTGCCAAAGCCCCAATTTTGTTTGAGCTGGAACTTGATGCGTTGTTGCAACGCAACGTACCTGTCGCGCAGGCGGTCTTCAAGCAGCAAGACGTGGAACGCGACATTGCTGTGTTGGTTGCCGAGAAGGTGACGCACGCTGACATCATGCGTGCTATAGCGGCAGTGCCTGAGAATGGCTTGACACGCAACGCCGTGCTGTTTGATATATATCGCCCTAAAGTGGCAGGCAGTGACGCGGCTGCTGCAGAAAAAAGCTTGGCAGTGCGCTTGACCTTCAACAGCCTTGATGCCACACTGGGTGAGGAGCCTATCGAGGCGGCCGTGAAGGCGATCATCCATCAACTCACGACGCAATTGGATGCCAAGTTAAGAGGCTAGCGATTCAAGGGTTGAGACGTTCAATTGACGTTTCGCCCTTCGTTAGAAAATATCAAAATCAAAGCAGAATAAGAAAAATCATGGAAATTTCAATTGAAAGCCTAGAGACTACGTCACTCACCAAAGCTCAGTTAGCTGAGTTGCTCTTTGAGCAAATCGGGCTCAACATGCGTGAGTCCAAAGACATGGTGGATGCTTTTTTTGACCTGATCTCTAAGCAATTGGTCGAAGGTCAAGACGTCAAAATTCCAGGCTTTGGTAATTTTCAAATTCGCACCAAAGCACCGCGCCCAGGCCGCAACCCTAGAACGGGTGAATCCATACCGATTGAAGCGCGCCGAGCCATCACTTTTCATGCCAGTCACAAGCTCAAAGACCAAATTTCTGGGCCATCCGGCAAGGAATAGGTAATATTCACGTCAATCTTTTGAAGATTTTTGACGGTATTTAAAAAAAAAGTATGACAAAGTGTTAAGTTAGAGTAATCTACTAGCTTTCCTTTGTAGGATATTGATTTAATGGAGAATATTCTCCCTCCCATCCCAGCCAAACGCTATTTCACCATCGGTGAAGTGGGTGATTTATGTGGCGTGAAACCTCACGTGCTCCGTTATTGGGAGCAAGAGTTCACACAACTACGCCCCATGAAGCGCAGCGGTAACCGCCGCTACTATCAGCACCATGAGGTGTTGATGATTCGACGAATCCGCGATTTGCTGTATGACCAAGGTTTCACTATCAGCGGCGCTCGGAACAAGCTGCAAGAGATGGTCCATGGCCATCGTGAGGTCAAACGAAATGATGAGGTGGGTCGCGACGCATCACCTACTAACCAGCAAGAATCGTATCTTAATGGTAACGGCCATCTAAACGGCAGTGATCATGCTTTTGTCGCCGATGAAGGTGCTGTTTCAGCCGAATCCTGCGTTGGTGAACCAGTGACGGCTGAGGCGCAAACGGCTTACAAATGGCATTCTGTGCGGCAAGAATTGTTTGAAATTCGCGCTTTGCTGGGCTCAGCACTTTGATGCAGCAGGTTATAATTTCGGCTGTATCGGTGTGTGGCGCAGCCTGGTAGCGCACTTGCATGGGGTGCAAGGGGTCGTAGGTTCGAATCCTATCACGCCGACCATATTAATCAAGGACTTAGCGTAGAAGTGCGCTAAGTCCTTTCTTTGTTCTGGCTCCAAAACAAGCCACGGTACCGGCGATATGTGCCCCTCTCTCAATAACATGTAAAGCAGCGTCTACGAAGGCTTGACCTAAGCGGTAGACAGCGCCTTCGGGACAATACATATTGCGGGCATATACACCATAGGGTATAGTTGACTGCACTATGAAAGC
This sequence comes from Polaromonas sp., assembly GCA_043775055.1. Taxonomy (GTDB): domain Bacteria; phylum Pseudomonadota; class Gammaproteobacteria; order Burkholderiales; family Burkholderiaceae_C; genus Aalborgiella. The sequence goes on along the minus strand of JAYVSU010000053.1, from coordinate 7,287 downwards.
ACCACGAAACCCCAAAGATCAACGCCGGTTTGTTGAAGCAACGCAATGGCTTAGGCCTGTGACGCGCTGGGCCACCCGGTTTTCATTGAATGCCCCGCAGTGGATTCCCGTCTTTATTCGCAATATGCCGCTCAAGCTAACGGCATTGGTACTGCGCACTTACAACTGGGCCATGCGGTGAGTTTGGTTGATGGTTGATTCATTCATGTATCAGGAAATTCGAAATGTCATTAAGTAAACCACTCGGGCAAGTTGCCGAAGTTTTTAGAAACCTCTGGTTTCTTGACCCGCGCGATGACACCTTGTACATCAACGATGTTGCGGTACGCATTCGTGCTGGCTTGCTGCTGGTGATTCCACTGTACATGAGCTTCACCCTGTTTAACGCCATTTATGGGTCACATTGGGTCGTGACCGGTAATGCGATTAAGGATACCTTTGACACAGATTTTGACGGCCATATTCTCTATAGCGTCGAAGCCATCCGGCGCACGCTGGACTATTCAAAGCAGACGCTGGTGCTGATCTATGCCCTGTTTGAAATGCTGGCCGGCATGTTTGTTGTCACCTCTCGGCTTTCCCCCACCGTGCTGATCAGCACCCTTCTGGCCAAGGGGCATGAACCCGTCTGGAAACCGCTGACACCCAAACGGTTCGCATGGTCTATTGGTGCCAGCTTTATCGCGGTGTGTTTGGTTTTTTTCAACCCTGAAGTGTTTGCCGGTTGGGTCAACTGGGTGTTTAGGCAGGAGGTACTGCCTACCACTCAAAATTACATGCCCCGGTGGATTCCGCTGGTGTTGGTCTGGGTATGCTTCGGCTTCATGTGGATGGAAACCGTCCTGGGCTTTTGCGTCGGCTGCAAAGTCCATTCTTTGTTGGTCAAGATTGGCGTGATGAACGAGGCCTGCGAAGCCTGCGACAACCTGAACTTCAAACCGCCGAATGCCTAGCGGGTCAGACAGTTGCTCACATTCCAGCCATACAGCCATTCCATCGCATCATAAAAACGTTCTGGTGTGCGGCCTTTCCACAGGTCGTTGCGGACCAAGCGTTCAACTCCTTTGGCGTGGAAGATGCGGCCCATCTCGCGCGCTGAAAGCACAATGCGCGCAGTGCGAGCCACGCGGGAGAGTTGGTATTGCGCAAAGGCCTTGCCGAAATCGTTGTTGTTCACCCGCAGCGCCTCACCCAGTGTGACGGCATCTTCCATCGCCATGCAAGCGCCTTGAGCGAGGTATTGCAAGGTGGGGTGTGCCGCATCGCCCAAGAGAGTAACGCGGCCATAGTTCCACTGCGCGATGGGTTCACGGTCGGCTGTGGCCCAGCGTTTCCAGTCTTTGGGTAAGTCAATCAGCTGGCGTGCGCGTGGGCAAATACCTTCAAAATAGCTTTGCACTTCTTCGCGGCTGCCTTCGCGCACGCTCCACTCTTCTTTGTCGTGGCTGTGAAAGGTTACCACCACGTTGTACTGCTCACCACCCCGTAGCGGGTAATGCACCAAGTGGCAATTGGGCCCAACCCAAATGCTTGCGGCGTTCCATTGCAAATCTTGCGGAAAATCTTTTTTGTCGACCACGGCACGATAAACTACATGGCCTGAAACGCGCGCTTCGTCGCCCACCAGCTGCTGGCGGACGGCCGACTTGACGCCGTCCGCACCAATCAGCACCAGACCGCGATGCGCAACGCCTTTGGCATCAAACACCGTCACGCCGTCGGCATCTTGCTCAACACGTTGCACCGTGGTGGAGGTCAGCACCTCGACGTGGCCTGACGCCATAGCGCCCTCCAGCAGCGACATGTGTATATCTGCACGGTGAATCACCGCATAGGGGTTGCCAAAGCGCTCACGAAAAGCCGCACCCGTCGGGATACGACCTACCAGCGTTTCGTCCAAGGCGTCGTGCATCACCATCTCGTCGGTGTAGACCGCGCGACTGCGTGCCAACTCGCCAATACCCAACGCATCGAGCGCCGCAAAAGCGTTTGGGCCAAATTGAATGCCCGCGCCAATTTCACCCAGCTGCGGGGCTTGCTCCAGCACTTTGACGCTAAAACCTCGTTTGACCAGCGCCAGCGCAGCGGCCAGACCACCAATGCCGCCGCCGGCAACTAAAACGGGGAGGGCGGCAGTGGTTGAGTTAGAAGCAGGGCTCATGTCTTTGTCTTTGTAAAGTAAGGTGGAATCAGCGAATACTGACTTGAGCGCATCGTAGAAGTCTTGTCGATTTCTGTAAATCCAATGAACTAAATACAATGTATTCAAAATTCGAATAATGGTAAGAAAACCAGAACCTCACGCCAATGAAATCAGCAGAAACCCAAACCATCGACACCCGCTTGCTTTCGGTGTTTGATGAAATCTACAAAACCCGCAGCGTCACGCTGGCAGCGCTCAACTTGGGGCTGGGCCAGCCGGCGGTCAGCATTGCGCTGTCCAAACTGCGGGAACACTTTGGCAACCCGCTCTTTGTCCGCACCTCGGCTGGCATGGAGCCGACGCCGTTTGGTGAGGGCTTGGTCGGGCCGGTGCGTTCGGCCTTGGATGCGCTGGATGTGGTTCTGGGCCACTGCAACGACTTTGCCCCCAGTTCGGCAGATCGGACTTTTCGCATCTGCATGACCGACATTAGCCAGTTGGTGCTTTTGCCCAAGCTGTGGGAAAAGCTGCATCTCACAGCACCGGGTATCAGCATCGAGATTTTGCCTTTTCAGCAAGACATCGCGGCGCTGTTGGAGAGTGGGGAGGCCGATTTGGCGCTGGGCTTTATCCCGCAATTGGAGGCGGGGTTTTACCAGCAGCTGCTGTTCAAACAAAACTTCGTCTGCATGGTCGGCAAAAGCCATCCGCGCATCATTGGCGCGCTCAGTTTGCAGCAGTTTGTCGACGAAGACCACGCCGTTATCAGCTCCTCTGGCTCAGCGCCGCAAATTATTGACCAAGAAATCGCCAGACTTGGCCTGAAACGTCGAATTTCACTCAAAATCCCCAGCTTTTTAGGCGCTGCTTTTGTCGTGGAGCACACCGATTTGCTCATCACCATCCCCGAGCGCTTGGGCGATGTGCTGCAGGGGCGCGGGGCTTTTCGTATTTTTCCAGTGCCTTTTGCGCTTGCTGGCTATGACGTGAAGCAACACTGGCATGAGCGTTACCACCACGACCCCGGCTCGCGTTGGCTGCGTGGGGTGATTTCCGAGCTTTTGCTGGAGGCTTAAAAATCAATGCTGCACTGCCGCATCTGTCTGCTTGACCCTATATGATTGACTAATCCTCTTATTTGCGTCCTCTGTGAACCATCCCAAGAAAGCCCCTCATGCAAGCACTCGACAACAAAGACTTTGACAAAGGCCTAGCCACCCGCAAACAAGTCATGGGTGAAGATTTTGTCGCCAACGCTTTAAACAGTGCGACCGATTTCACCACACCCATCCAGCAATACATCACCCGCAACGCCTGGGGCGACGTGTGGCAGCGCGAGGGCTTGGACTTGAAAACCCGCAGCCTTATCACCGTGGCCATGCTCACCGCCTTGGGTAAACAGCATGAGCTCAAAGGCCATGTGCGCGGTGCCCTGAACAATGGCGCGACCGTGGCAGAAATCCAAGAAGTGCTCTTGCATGCCAGCGTTTACTGTGGTTTGCCTGCTGCCGTCGAGGCATTTCGCAGCGCGGCTGAAGTCGTTGGCTAATTTTTTTATGATTTCTTCGACATGATTTTTTTCAGCGAAACCCTTCGCTTTGGGCTACGCACGCTCACTTGGCTGGCGTTGGCTATCGCCTGCCTGAACACGCAAGCCGCGCCTCTTAAACAAGATTCACAGGACTCCATGGCCAAGCGCATGCAGGCTTGTACGACTTGCCACGGCGCAGAGTCCAGCGGTGGTCGTACGGCCAACGAGGTCTACTTTCCGCGCATTGCGGGCAAACCGGCCGGTTATTTGTACAACCAGCTGCTCAATTTCAAAGAAGGCCGCCGCCATTACGGGCTGATGGTCGGCATGGTGGAATACCTGAGCGACGACTATTTGCTAGAAATGGCGCAGTATATCGCCAAGCTGGAAGTGCCTTATCCGGCAGTTACAGCAGCACCCGCAGCCGTCAAAGCGGGTACATCTGCCACGACGATGGAGCGCGGCAAAACCTTGGTCACTTTAGGCGATAAAACACGCGGCATTCCCGCCTGCGTCGCCTGCCACGGCACAGCTTTGATGGGCGTCGCGCCTTTAGAGACCCTGTCGACCGCGCCTGCCAAGCACCCCAGCATGCCCGCCTTGCTGGGCTTGCCGCGTGACTATATGGTCAGCCAGCTCGGCGCTTGGCAAACCGGTTTGCGCCGCGCCCGCGCGCCCGACTGCATGGGACGCATCGCCAAACAGCTCAAGCCAGACGATATTGATGCTTTGGCGAGTTGGTTGTCGATGCAGCCCGTTCCTCTGGGCGCTAAACCCGCAGCCACACTGCCTGCGCCCATGCCTGAATCCTGTGGAGGCGTGAAATGAGCGCCTTGACAAACTCGTGGCTAGCCAATCGCAAAGCCCAATGGCGGCGCTACAACCCCGTGCAGCGCGTTTTGGCCGTACTTGTCATCTACGTGGCGATCGTGTTGATTGCGGTAGCTGGTTTAATTGCTACTGAATTAATAGCTAAAAATATATATATTACGCCGGCTACAGCCGAAAATGGCACAAAAAACGCCTTAAATGCGACGGTAACTGCATCTTCTGCACAGCTTTTGGAGCAGGGTGCTTACCTCGCCAAAGTAGGTAATTGCGCTGCCTGCCACACCGCGCGCGGTGGGGCGGCCTTTGCCGGCGGTAAAGCCATTCCAACGCCGTTTGGCACGGTTTACACCAGCAACATCACGCCAGACCCAGCCCACGGCATGGGCCGCTGGAGCGCAGACACTTTCTACCGCGCCTTGCACGAGGGCCGCAGCGCAGACGGCCATTTGCTCACACCCGCCTTCCCGTACCCCAACTACACCCACGTCACCCGCGCCGACGCTGATGCCTTGTTTGCCTACTTCATACACAGCGTTGCACCTGTAGCGCAACCTAACCGAACGCACGACTTGCCTTTCCCCTACAACACCCAAATCGCCTTGGCGGCTTGGCGTTTGCTATTTTTTGACAAAGACGATGCTATCAAAATTGATGAAAATACGCCTAAATTAATAGCAAATGAGGCAATAAATACGCCGGCTACAGCCAAAAATGGCATCAAGAAAGATGCTATCAATGCCTTAGAGATCGAACGCGGCGCTTATTTGGTTCGCGGCCTAGGCCATTGCAGCGCTTGCCACGCAGAGCGCAACGCCTTGGGCGCCAGTGTGAACGACCAGTTTTTAGGCGGCGCCCTCATGCCCATGCGCGACTGGTACGCCCCCTCTCTGATGGCGGCAGACCAAGCTGGCGTGAAACATTGGCCACGGCAAGACGTGGTGGCGCTGCTCAAAACAGGCATCGCACCCACCGCCAGCATGGTCGGCCCGATGGCTGAAGTAGTCGCCGGCAGCACCCAGTTTTGGACCGATGCCGACCTGCAAGCCACCGCTGCCTATTTGCAATCTTTGCCTGAAACTGCCAGTGCCAAGCCCTTTAACGCAGCGTCTGCTGGCAACCCCGCTCAAAACCTTTTGCTTTTTGACCGTGGCGCTGAGCTTTTCACCAAGCATTGCGCCACCTGCCACGGTGCGCAGGGGCAGGGCATGCAGCTTGAAGGCAGTGTCGCCCTGCCAGCTTTGGCAGGAAATCGCGCCGTCACCATGGCCACCACCGCCAATTTGACCCGCATGATTCTGGCCGGCGGCTACGCGCCCAGCACTGCGGGCAACCCGCGCCCGTTTGGTATGCCGCCCTTTGTCCATGTGCTGAACGACAAAGACATCGCTGCCGTCACCAGCTACATCCGCAGCGCGTGGGGAAATCGCGCTGAGGGAGTGACGGAGGCGGAGATTGTGCAGCAGAGGAATGGTTTGTTGCGGTGACGTGAACTGCTTGTGCCACAAACGCGACATTTATCACGCAGAACATGGAACGTTCAGTAAAAACATGTATCCTGATGTTTCGGTAAGCATTTTTGCCAGCTCACAAGAACTTAAAGTCTGGCACATCGTCAAATAAACCATTTAATCATCAGGCAACACCCCATGAATCGTTTGAAACTCACCCTCGTCAGTGTTGCGCTCGGCCTAGCTATGGGGCTGGCCGCAGCGGGCAATTTACAAGTGAGCGTGATGGACAAAGAGGGCAAGCCCGTCCAGGATGCCGTGGTGGTACTGTTGCCTAGCGGTAACGGTGCACCCAAAACAGCACTGCCCATGCAAGCCAGCATCGCGCAAGAAAAAATGCGATTTGTACCCGCCGTATCGCTGGTGGCTATGGGTGCCAAGGGCCGTTTTGTCAACAACGACCCGTGGGAGCACCATGTGCGCGCTTCTGCTGCAGGCATTGCACAGTTCAACCAAGACACTAAAGATGGTTTTGAGCTGCGGATTGAAGGCAAAGCTGAAGGCAAACCCGCCAAAACAGCTGATGCCACGTTTGACAAAGCCGGCGCTGTGTTGTTAGGTTGCCACTTGCATGCCTCGATGCGCGGCCATGTGTATGTGAGCTCGTCCCCGTGGGCGGCTTTGACCAATTCAGACGGTGTTGCCAGTTTTGAAAGCGCCCCCGACGGTGCCGCCATCGTCAAGGTCTGGCATGCCGACCAACTGATCGACATTGCACCACAGCCAATGACCCTGACTACAGCACCCGCTAAAGCCAATATGCAACTGACCGTGGTACCGCGCCGGCGGCGGATTTAAGAAGAAGGTAGTTGAGGTAGATTTACCACAAATGTAGTAAACTCGTCAAAATGAGTACCACCTCCATTCGCATTGACCAAACGCTTTACGAGCAAGCCAAAACTGACGCTTTTGCTGAGCGTAGAACGATAGCTGGGCAGGTTCAATTTTGGGCGCAAGTCGGGCGTGCAGCTTTGGACAACCCTGATTTGCCAGTGAACTTCATCGCAGAAACCTTGATAGCTCTGGCCGAGCCTCGGGAGCAGGCGACGCCTTTTGTTCCTAAATCTGTCCCTAAATTTGCCACTAAAAGCCGTAGCGTATGAGTTTCAGCGCCGTGCAAACGCGGCGTTTTGCGCGTCAGTACAAAAAGCTGCAGGACAACGTTGTGGTAGATGTTGATGCAGCGGTCGACAGTATCTTAAAGAACCCAATGCTAGGCGAGCGCAAAAAGGGCGACCTTGCACAAGTCAGGGTTGCCAAGTTTCGCAGCCAAG
>JAYVSU010000052.1:0-14868 GCA_043775055.1 Polaromonas sp. | reverse complement strand
AAATGATAGGCTTGGTGGTAGTGACGCTTTCAGCGGGGTTGTTGTCAGCCTGTGGCTCTAGCTCCACAACTGAAGTTGCGACTAGAACTTGCCAAGGTTTGTACAACGGCACCATTGACCCACCAGCCTACGAAGTGCGCGTCGCTAACCGTGACCGCCAACTCGCTGAGGGTGGCCCCTTGGGTGGTGGCGTAGACGGTGGGATTTACCTCGAGGGTTCATTCGCTTTTCAAACCGATGCTAACTGCAAAGTGATCAGAGACGGCTCTTTTGTCTTTGGTTTCCCGTTAGACCTCAATGGCACCGTCAAATCAGACTTCACGTTCAATATGTTCTCCAACAACGCTGGCCCTTTTGTGGGTAAAGTTGATGCCAACAACGTTGTGAGCGGTCAGCAGCAAGAAGCTGGCAAAGAGTGGGTGCATGGCGTGTTGAACGGCAAATTCCACTATTTGGCTACTTTTTAACTCTTGCGCACATAAGTTTTTAAAAAAACAAAACCCTCACCAGCTTCACGCTGATGAGGGTTTTTTTATGACCTCAATAAAAGCTAGTTTTGGCTAGCCCTTAATGTTTCATAATTTAGATGGTGCCTTTAGATACATAGGTACCGTTCAAGACGCCGTGCACCCACTCTTTGCCAAATTCTTGTTGTTGACCTGTGACGTGGTTGTTTCCATCAACAGCACCAACCAATGGGCCAGCTTCTGGAGCTGTGAGGTTGAATGTTTTGTCTGCGTTAACAGTGCCAGAGGCTGTCGTTGGCACACCGAAAATGTTGCCAGCGCTCTTAACCACGTTGCAGCTTGCATCGGTTTGGAAGGCAAAGCCGCCAAACAAGTAGATGCCACCGTCTTCACCGCCGCCGCCGGTTGCTGCATTGTCAACAGCGTCATTGCCAGTCAATGTGTACCCAACAGAAGCGAGTTGACGGTTACGGTTCGCGATACGCACTTCATGTGATGGAGGATCGATGCTACCTGCGTAAGAGCCTTGGCAAGTGCCTGAGACAGAAGATGTGGTTGTTGTCGTACCGCCAGAGCCCGCTGGGCGTGATGCAGAGAATGCGCCATCTGGAACTGGGTCATGGATGTACTCGCCCCATGAACCGCTGGTGATGGTGTCACCGACGATTTTGCCAGTGAAGTGCATCGTTGCTTGGCCTGAATCAACGAAGTTACCAGTGATGTTGCCAGCAGCGTCAACCTTGCCTTCAACGACTGTTTCACAAATGCCACCGCGAGGTGCACAATCAACTTGGCGGTTGGTGATTGAGAAGGCACCTGTCACTGTGTTGCTAGAGCTGACGATAAAGGTGACTGGGCCAGCGTTCAAGCCAGTAACAGTACCTGTGTACGTACCAGAAAAACCGGCACTGGTTGTTGTGGTTGTTGTATCAGTAGATCCAGTAGTACCGGTGCTAGTGCTGGAGCTACAAGCTACCAGCAGCATGGGTGCGGCCAAGGCCAGAATTTGGGCAAATTTTTTCAACACGCGGAGAGCTCCTAGATATTAATGTAAGTGGAAGGGGTTTGTATGAAAACTAACAACAAACATTTTAACCTTATGAGGACAGGGTTTCCCCTAGCCATCCCGTAACGCTGCTGTTTTTGTGTGAACGAGTGGTAATCTACAACACTTAGCTACTTAGAAAGCAGCCGCATCGCCTCTTCCAGCCCTTTGATCGTCAGTGGATACATGCGCTGGCTCATGATTTGCTGAATCACGCTGATGCTTTGGCGGTATTGCCAGACACCTTGCGGCTCGGGGTTGATCCACGCAAACTTGGGGAAGGCATGAATCAAGCGCTGCAGCCATTCGGCGCCGGCCTCTTCGTTGTTGTATTCCACACTGCCGCCGGGCTGCAAAATCTCATATGGGCTCATGGTGGCATCGCCAATAAAAATGAGTTTGTAGTCTTTGTTGTACTTGCGGATGATGTCCCAGGTGTCAAACTTCTCCGCAAAGCGGCGCTTGTTGTTCTTCCACATAAAGTCATAGACGCAGTTGTGGAAGTAGTAAAACTCCAAGTGCTTGAACTCGGTCTTAGAGGCTGAAAACAACTCTTCAACCCGTTTGATGTGGTCGTCCATGGTGCCGCCCACGTCCATCAGCAACAAAATTTTGACGTTATTGTGCTTCTCGGGCACCATTTTGATGTCCAAAAAGCCCGCATTGGCCGCCGTGCAGTGGATGGTGTCGTCCAAATCCAACTCTTCTTCATTGCCTAAACGGGCGAATTTACGTAAACGTCGTAAGGCAACCTTGATGTTGCGGGTGCCCAGCTCTTGGCTGTCGTCGTAATCTTGGTAGGCGCGCTGGTCCCACACCTTCACAGCGCTGCGGTTGCGGCTTTTGTCTTGCCCAATGCGGATGCCTTGCGGGTTTTGCCCATACGCGCCAAAAGGCGAGGTGCCGCCCGTGCCAATCCATTTGCTGCCGCCTTCGTGGCGCTCTTTTTGCTCCTCAAAACGCTTTTTCAACGTTTCCATCAACTCGTCCCAGCCCATTTTTTCAATCTTGGCGCGTTCTTCGGGCGACAAATTGAGTTCTAGGTTTTTGCGCAGCCACTCCAGCGGCACTTCCTTGGTGAAGTCGGCCAGCATTTCTACGCCTTTGAAGTAAGCGCCAAAAGCACGGTCAAACTTGTCGTAATGCTTCTCATCTTTCACCAAAATCAGGCGGCTTAAATAGTAAAAGTCGTCGATTTTGTACGCGCCTTCACCCATGAGTTCAGGCGGCGAATCATCTGAAGAATTCGTCACCGAATTGGGTCCCACTACACCCGCTTGCAGCGCAGCCAGCAAATCCAAGTACTCCTTGACAGAGACCGGTAGCTTGGCGTTGCGCAGGGTGTAGAAAAAGTCGATCAACATGGCAGGTGTCCTAAATGGGCTAGCCTCATTTGGCGCGCGGTTTGTCCAGCAAATATTGCAGTTGTGCCTTCACCTCTGGCCACTCGCCGCTGCGCAAGCTGTACATCACGGTATCACGCACCGTGCCGTCGCGTCGGAGGGCGTGGCCGCGGATGATGCCGTCTTTTCTAGCACCCAAGCGCTCGATGGCGTTTTGACTGGAAAAGTTGAAGTTATCGGTGCGCCAACCCACCACGTTGCTTTTTAAGGTGTCAAAAGCATGGCTCAACAACAGCATTTTGCACGTGGTGTTGACGTGGCTGCGCTGGCTGGCAAGGCCATACCAGGTGTAGCCAATCTCAAGGCGCTTCACGGCAGGCAAGATGTCGTGGTAGCTGGTGCTGCCAAGGACTTTGCCGGTCGCGCTTTCAATCACCGCAAAGGCCAAGCGGTTGCCTGCCTCGCGCATGGCCAAGGCATCTTCAATGTACTTGCGGGTTTGCTCTGGCTCGGGGACGGAGGTGACGCGGATGTTCCACAGTTCACCATCGGCAGCCGCAGCGCGCAGCCCAGCCTCGTGCTCCAAACCCAAGGGCGTCAAGGTGATGCCACGGGCGTTTAAGGTGATGGGTTCTACGTAGGACATCATGAAAAAGTGTTAAATTACTATTAATAATATAGCAAACTATCTATATATTACGCCGTCTACGGGCTAATATAAGCCCAAAACCGCCACCTACCAGCATGATGACGATGCTGATGATGCCGGTCGAGCTTGTATTGCCTGCGACCGCCATGTCAAAGCCCAACAGCGTGCCGAGCCAGTAGCACAAGATAGCGCCACCTATGAAACCAAGCGCATCGGTCAAACCCTCAACCAAGAGTTGTTTGAGGGTTTTGTCACTGTTTTTAGTGGCCATCAACGGTTGCGGCTTTGCATGAACACCAGTTTTTCAAACAAGGTCACGTCTTGCTCGTTTTTCAAAAGTGCGCCGACCAGCGGTGGAATCGCCACTTTGTCGTCTTTGCTTTGCAGCGCTTCTAGGCTGATGTCTTCAGCTACCAAGAGCTTGAGCCAATCCAACAGCTCGCTGGTAGAAGGTTTTTTCTTCAAGCCGGGCAGGTTGCGCACTTCGTAAAACGTCTTCATCGCCGCGTTGAGCAGTTCTTTTTTCAAGCCAGGGAAGTGCACATCAACGATTTTTTGCATCGTAACCGCATCTGGGAACTTGATGTAGTGAAAGAAGCAGCGGCGCAAAAACGCATCTGGCAGCTCTTTTTCATTGTTGGAGGTGATAAACACCAGCGGACGGTGCTTGGCTTTGATGAGTTCACGGGTCTCGTAGACGTAAAACTCCATGCGGTCAATCTCACGCAGCAAGTCGTTGGGAAACTCAATGTCGGCTTTGTCGATTTCGTCAATCAGCAGTGCCACCGGCTGGTCAGCCGTAAAAGCTTGCCACAGCACGCCTTTGACGATGTAGTTGTTGATGTCTTTGACCTTCTCGCCACCGTCCACGGTAGAGAGTTGCGAGTCACGCAGGCGGCTCACAGCATCGTATTCATACAAGCCTTGCTGCGCCTTGGTGGTGGACTTGATGTGCCACTGCAACAGCGGCAAACCCAGTGCGGTAGCCACTTCTTCAGCCAACATGGTTTTACCGGTACCGGGCTCGCCTTTGACCAAGAGCGGTTTTTGCAGGGTGCTGGCGGCATTGACGGAGAGCATCAAGTCGTCCGTGGCGACGTAGTTTTGTGAGCCTGTAAATTTCATGTCGGGTCTATCTGTGTGTTGGTAATATCAAAGTTGTGTCAAAAACTGTATTGAAGGCTGTCAGGAAAGTGCATGTGTCACGGATATAATGGAAAGTTAGCTGGCCTCAAATGACGCAGCTCAAACCTTTATTAGATTAATTCATCAGATTGTGCGCGAAAAATGAACAAGTTGTTGACCACGATATCCGCTTTTGCTGTCGCTTGCGTGACCCTGACTGCTAGTGTTACTGCTAGCGCCCAAGAAATCAAGGGCGATGCCAAAGCCGGTCAAGGCAAAATTGCCATGTGTATCGGTTGCCACGGTATTGTGGGCTACCAAGCCAGTTTTCCTGAAATTTACAAAGTTCCTAAAATTTCAGGCCAAGGCGCTAAATACATCGTCTCTGCCCTGAACGCCTACAAAAAAGGTGAGCGCAAACACCCCACCATGCGTGGTATTGCCGACAGCTTGAGCGACCAAGACATGGCTGACCTGGCCGCCTACTACAGCGCTCACGGCGTGGTAGAAGGCGCTACTTTGGCGGCTAAGCCGAGCAAAGAGCCAGGTGCGCAAGTGGATGCTTTGCTGAAAAAGGGAGGCTGCGTGGCTTGCCACGGCGACAATTTTGCCAAGCCGATTGACCCAAGTTACCCAAAAATTGCGGGTCAACATGCTGACTATCTTTTCGTGGCACTCAAAGCCTACAAAACTGAAAACAACCCACAAATTGGGCGCTCAAATGGCGTGATGGCTGGCATGGCCAAGCAGTTCTCTAACAACGAACTCAAAGAATTGGCTAAATATGTCAGTTCTTTGGATGGCGACTTGAAGACCGTGCCTCAATCGAAGTTTCGCTAAATAGTTAGCAAGCCCTCCCCCAAAAAGCCGCAATTTGCGGCTTTTTGTGTTTTGAAGGGTAATTTAAGGGTGAATATGGCTGTAGCCGGCGTATTTAATTAATAGTTTGCTATTAAATGCATAGCGTTTACTGGCAAGTCGCCACGATAAATTAGCACTGCAAATTAGCGCGGACGATAGCCCAAACGCTGCGATAGGTCTTGCCCGAGCTGCTGCAAACGGGTGGCGATGTTGCCCGTCAAGCTCGCATCAAACAAGCCGCTCGGCCCGATAGCGGTCAGGCTAAGGACCAGTTTGCCCGACTCGTCAAACACTGGTGCTGCCAGCGCGCTGACGCCAGGCACGATCAAGTTCACTGCAGTACTTAGACTGTTTTGGCGGACTTCAGCCAGCACGTCTTGAAAAGCGGGGTCAATGCCAGCGAGTTGCGGCGTTTTGGCAGCAAGCAGCCTTTCCTCGTAGGCCCGCTCTTCGTTCAGCGCGGCCACCACGGTTTCTTGCGATAGATATGCTGCAAACAAGCGCCCAGACGCCGTGTTGCGCAAGCTCATAACCGTGCCGTGGCGCATGGTGACGTGCACTAGAGCTGGAGATTCCTCAATCCGAACGATAGTTGGGCCTCGGTTACCCCACACGGCGATAGCAACCGTATGGCCGAATTCCTGCGCCAGTTCTGCTAAATGCGGTGTGGCTAAGCGCACAGGGTCAAACTGCTGCAAACTGATCAAACCCAGCTGCATGGCCAATGGGCCCAGCCCATAGTGACCACTAACTTCATCTTGCACGATGAGTCCGAGTTTGTTAAAACTGACCAAGTACGGGTGCGCCTTGGCGGGCGCCATTGAGGCGTCTCGGGCCAAGTCCTTCAAAGCCATAGGGCTACCGTGTTGTGCCAAAGCTAATAAAAGTTGACCGCCCACTTCCATGCTTTGAATGCCGCGCTGTTTGGCGGATTCAGCTTTGATGATGGCCGCAGTTGCGGGGAAATTTGTCATGGCTGGAGTTTACTAGGAGAAAATTAATTAGACAATGATGAATTTTATGGTTAATATCCACTCTTAAATTAAACATAGACAAATTAGTTAGTTAATTAAAGAGAAATTTAAAAGAGTATTTAAAAGAGCAATTTGAAGTTTCAAAACCGTCAATAGCTGTCAATAGCATTCACCAGGAAAAACACATGAGCACCGCACCAGCGACTAAAACCTTCGCCAGCCAAGCCGACTTAGAAGTCAAAAAAGTCAGTTTCGACAAACTCTCTGACAACGCCTACGCTTACACGGCAGAGGGCGACCCAAATACCGGCATCATCATTGGCGACGATGCTGTGATGGTGATTGACACCCAAGCCACCCCTGTGATGGCGGCAGACGTGATTCGTCGCATCCGTGAGGTGACTGACAAACCCATCAAATACGTGGTTTTGAGCCATTACCACGCAGTGCGCGTGCTGGGCGCCAGCGCCTACAAGCCTGAGCAAATTTTGGCCAGCCAAGACACCTATGATTTGATCGTCGAGCGCGGTGAGCAAGACAAAGCCAGCGAGATTGGCCGCTTTCCGCGTCTGTTCAACGCGGTGGAGTCTGTGCCCGATGGCATGACATGGCCGACCATGACATTCACTGGAAAAATGACCATTTGGTTGGGCAAATTGGAAGTGCAGTTGCTGCAACTCGGCCGTGGTCACACCAAAGGCGACACCGTCGCATGGTTGCCGCAGCAAAAAATCTTGTTCAGTGGCGATTTGGTCGAATTTGGCGCAACGCCCTATGCAGGTGACGCGTATTTCAAAGATTGGCCGACGACGTTAGACGCGATTGCCGCTTTGAAGCCTGAAAAACTGGTGCCAGGCCGTGGCGCAGCATTACAAACGCCAGCGCAGGTCAGCCAAGGTTTGACCGAGACGCGTGCGTTTGTATCTGATGTGTATGCCAGCGTCCAGGCCGGTGCCAAAGCCGGTAAAGACCTGAATACCGTCTATAACGAAACCATGAACCGCTTACGTCCGACGTACGGCAAGTGGGTGATTTTTGACCACTGTATGCCGTTTGATGTGACCCGCGCTTATGACGAAGCAACGAAATACACCGACCCACGCATCTGGACGGCGGAGCGTGATATTGAAATGTGGAAAGCTTTAGAGAATCAATAAGTCAACAAAAAAATAAGTACTGCGAGCTTGTGATGTCAGACGCCATTGATTTTCAAAAAAAAGAATATGCGTACCGTCGCAACAGCGACCAAGATGCGCTGCAAACGGTGGTGCACCCAGTAGTGGTGATTGGCGCTGGGCCAGTTGGTTTGAGTTTGGCGATAGATTTGGCGCAGCGTGGCCAAGCCGTTGTACTTTTAGACAATGACAACAAACTGTCCAGCGGCTCGCGGGCGATTTGCTTTTCCAAGCGCAGCCTAGAGATTTTTGACCGCTTAGGCTGTGGCCAGCGCATGGTGGACAAAGGCGTATCTTGGAACGTTGGCAAGGTTTTTTTAAAAGACAAGCCGCTGTACGGTTTTGACTTGCTGCCCGAGCCGGGCCATGCGCGCCCTGCTTTTATCAATCTGCAGCAGTATTACGTTGAAGGCTATTTGGCCGAGCGGGCGGCACAGTTATCTCAGATCAGCATTCGGTGGCTCAATAAGGTCAGCAATATCAGCCAAACCGCTGATACAACTTTTTTAACGGTAGAGACGCCCGAAGGCAGCTACATCTTGCAAGCACAGTATGTGGTGGCCTGCGATGGTTCGCGTTCAACGACGCGGCAGTTGATGGGGCTGGAGACCACAGGCAGGGTGTTTCAAGATCGGTTTTTGATTGCCGATGTGAAGATGACCGCCAAGTTTCCGACCGAGCGCTGGTTTTGGTTTGACCCGCCGTTTCACCCCAAGCAAAGCGTTTTGCTGCACCGCCAGCCTGATAACGTCTGGCGCATCGACTTTCAATTAGGCTGGGATGCCGACCCTGAGGAAGAAAAGAAGCCTGAAAAAATCATTCCCCGTGTCAAAGCTTTGCTGGCGTATGGGGCAAAAGATGGGCAGGCAGCACCAGAGTTTGAATTGGAATGGGCCAGTGTTTATACATTTGCCTGCCAGCGCATGGAGAAGTTTCGCCACGGTCGCGTTTTGTTTGCGGGTGACTCAGCACACGGTGTGTCGCCTTTTGGCGCGCGAGGTGCCAACTCAGGTATCCAAGATGCTGAAAACTTAGCTTGGAAGCTGGATGCTGTGTTGCGCGGTCAAGCATCAGATAAATTGCTCGAAACCTATGCCACTGAGCGTGAATACGCAGCGGATGAAAATATCAAAAACTCAACGCGTGCCACAGACTTCATCACGCCAAAAAGTGACATGAGCCGCGTCTTCCGCGATGCCGTGTTGGCCTTGGCCAAAGACCATACGTTTGCACGAAGTCTGGTCAACAGTGGGCGTCTGTCAGTACCCGCAACACTGCATGACTCTGGACTGAATACTCCCGACCTTGATGTTTTTGCAGGCAACTTGGCGCCAGGCAGTGTGGCGTTGGATGCACCTGTACAACTGGCAGATGGCAGCGCATCTTGGTTGTTGCAACAATTAGGCGCTGGATTTACTTTGTTGGTATATGAAACTGAATTGCCAGAATTCGTCGATAAAGCAATTTGTTCAGTCGTTCAGATTCGAGCAAAGAATTCACGACTCTCAAGTTCGCAACTTTCTTTTGCCGCAGTCGTGGATAGTGACGATTTAATTGCGCGCCGTTATGACATGCAGTCTGGCACAGCCTACTTGCTGCGCCCCGATCAACATGTCTGTGCGCGCTGGCGGCAGATCTCATTAGAAAAATGGCAAGCCGCGATGAGTTTGGCGTTGGCAAAAAACTGAAGGAAAGATGCAATGTTACTGATCACCAGTCCCAACCTTAGCGCACCTGATGACTTTTATGAAGCATTGATCAATGCGCATCAAGACTTAACACTCGAACAGAGCCAAGCTTTCAATGCACGTTTGGTGCTTTTGCTGGCCAATCACATCGGCAGTTTGTCTGTGCTGCAAGAAGCATTGCAAACGGCTAAAAGTAAAAAGTAAAGAAACACCATGACAACGAATACAAAGTTGAATTATTTAAGCGGTTTTGGCAATGAATTTGCTACTGAAGCTGTCGCTGGTGCTCTGCCTGTAGGACGCAACAGCCCACAACGTGTTGCACTCGGTCTGTATGGTGAGCTCATCTCTGGGACTGCTTTTACTGCGCCTAGAGCTGACAACAAGCGTACGTGGCTATACCGTAAGCAGCCTTCAGTGGTGACGGGGCGCTATCAAGCGTATCAACAAGCGACTTGGACGACTGGCGCAGCGCAGGGTGAGGCTGTAGCGCCAGAGCCTATGCGTTGGAGGCCGGTTGACATGCCAACAGAGCCAACAGACTTCATTGATGGCTTGCATACTTTGGTCGCCAATGGTGATGCTGACGCGCAAAATGGGATGGCAGCGCATGTGTACGCGGTGAATCGCTCGATGGCTAACCGTGCTTGCGTCAATACAGACGGCGAGATGCTGTTTGTGCCGCAGCAAGGGCGCTTGGTCATCACGACGGAGATGGGTGTCTTAGAGGTCGAGCCGGGTGAAATCGCTTTGGTGCCGCGTGGGGTGGCCTTCAAAGTAGATTTGGCAGATAGTTCACTTGACAGTGGTGCTCGCGGGTATGTGTGCGAGAACTACGGTGCACATTTCAGACTGCCTGAGTTAGGCCCTATTGGTTCAAACGGTTTGGCAAATGCGCGAGATTTTCTAACGCCTGTTGCAGCATTTGAAAAACCAAGCAAACCTTATGAAATTATCAAAAAATACGGCGGAGCTTTGTGGTCTGCGCAGATGCAGCAGTCGCCCTTTAATGTGGTGGCGTGGCATGGTAATTTGGTGCCATTCAAGTACGACACGGCTAATTTCATGACGATTGGCTCTATTAGCTTCGACCACCCTGATCCATCCATTTTTACAGTACTGACATCGCCTACCGATACAGCTGGCACAGCTAATTGCGATTTTGTGATTTTCCCGCCGCGTTGGATGGTTGCCGAAGACACCTTCCGCCCGCCTTGGTATCACCGTAACCTGATGAGTGAATTCATGGGTTTGGTAAAAGGTCAGTACGATGCTAAGGAAGAAGGTTTTGTTCCCGGTGGCGCCTCACTGCACAACTGCATGGTGCCGCATGGCCCAGATTCAGACGCTTTTGTGAAAGCAAGTACTGCCGACTTGAAGCCACAGAAGTTGGACAACACCTTGGCTTTCATGTTTGAGAGTCGCTATCGCTTTGTACCTACCGCTTTTGCGATGAACAACGGTCTGCTCGATGAAAACTATGCCAATTGCTGGGCGAATCTTCAAGATGAGTACAAACTATAAATAAGACCATGACAATCAATGAAACACACGATCCGGTATTACGCAGCTGGGTGACTTCAGCGAATCAGGCCGATACCGATTTCCCAATCCAAAACTTGCCTTTTGGCCGGTTTCGAACCATGGATGCGGATTCATGGCGGATTGGCGTAGCTATTGGTGATCAGATTTTGGATTTGCGACTTGCACTCGAAAAGGGCCGTTGGACTGCAGAGGTGCAAAGTTTACTGACTCCACTGGCTCAAGGCGACTTGAACACTTTGATGTCTCAAGGCGCAAGGGCAAGCCACGCGTTGCGTGTTGCTTTATCGCACGCACTTCGTGCTGGCAGCCCTCAACAAACGGCGCTCTCAGCTTGTTTATTGCCGCAAAACCGAGCTGAGATGACTTTGCCATGCAGTATCGGCGATTACACAGATTTTTATACCAGCATTCACCATGCAACGACGGTAGGAAAATTTTTTCGACCAGACAACCCATTGCTGCCTAATTACAAATGGGTGCCGATTGGTTACCATGGCCGCGCATCTTCTATCCGTGTCAGTGGGCAAAACTTCAAGCGCCCAAAAGGCCAAATCAAAGAGGGCGGCGCTGATTCGGCTGCAGCACCTCAACTTGCTCCGTGTACACGCTTGGACTATGAACTAGAGCTAGGCTTGTTCATCGGGCAGGGCAATGTGTTGGGTGAATCGATTGATATCAAGCAGGCTGAAGCTCATATGTTTGGTGTCTGTTTGCTCAATGACTGGTCAGCTCGCGACTTGCAGGCCTGGGAGTATCAACCGCTGGGGCCGTTTTTGTCCAAAAACTTTGCCTCGACCATCTCGCCATGGTTGGTGACGATGGAAGCACTTGAGCCATATCGCGTGCCGTTCACTCGCTTAGAGGGCGACCCGCAACCTTTGCCGTATTTAGATTCTGTGCAGAACAGAGCGACTGGCGCAATTAATATGACACTTGAAGTCTGGCTGCAGAGTGACGCCATGCGGGTTGCTGGTGAGTCTGCAGTTCGCTTGAGTCAAACCAACTACCAGCATGCTGCATATTGGACCTTGGCCCAGTTGGTGACGCATCACACCGTCAATGGCTGTAATTTGCAAGCGGGCGATTTGTTGGGTAGCGGTACTTTGTCTGGCCCCACGCCACAAGAAGCAGGCTCACTCTTAGAGTTGAGCGTAGGCGGTAAGCAGCATTTCAATTTACCTAATGGCGAACAAAGAACTTTCTTGCTAGATGGTGATAAGTTGACTTTACGTGGTTATTGCAACCGCGCTGGAGCCGCACGTATCGGATTAGGAGAAGTGAGCGCGACTGTATTGCCCGTTTAACCGCATCAGGCGACATGCAAAAATCAACAATTTAAGTCCCGCTGAGTTCGAAGCTCAGTTTTACAATCAACAAATAAAACAAACGGTATGATGAGCGAACTTGCCCGCCAACCCAATCGGGCCTCGCTCAATGTTTACAGCGCAACAAACTAACAAACAAATGACGCACTTAAATACGGACCGCGAAGAAATTCAAGAAGCCGCCAACCCACTGGGTATGGAAGGTATTGAATTCATTGAATACACGACCACCAAGCCGCAGCAGCTGGGTCAGGTGCTGGAAACCATGGGTTTCCGGCCGATAGCAAGACACCGCTCACGTGAGATTTTGTTATACCGTCAAGGCGATATCAATGTGATTGTGAACGCCCATGGGCAGTCCACGCTCAATGGCTTGCCAAGTGCTGGTGCATTGACCGAGAAACCTGTGATTGCTGCGATTGCTTTGCGAGTGAGGGATGCCTCTGCGGCATACAAGCGCGCTTTAGACCGTGGCGCTTGGGCTATTCCTGCCAATGTGGCTGTGATGGAGTTGAATATTCCTGCTATTCATGGTGTGGGTGCGAGCCGCATTTACTTTGTTGATCGCTATAAAGAGTTTTCAATTTACGATGTCGATTTCACACCCATCCCAACGGTTGATCAACATCCTCCAGCATTAGCAGGATTGCACTTTTTTGGAATTGTTCAATACATTGGAAATGATCGTACCGAAGATTGGACCGAGTTTTATCGTGAGTTGTTTGGGTTCACTGAATTGCCGAGTGAGCAGCGTTTTGGCATTTTGCCCAAAGGTCGCATTTTGCGTAGCCCATGCAACTCACCAAATCACTTCTACTTGCAGTTGATTGAGCCAGAAATGGGCGTTTTAGATGTGAATGACGACGAATGCTTGCAGCGCATGGGTTTGGGTACGCCTGATGTGATGTCCACTGTCGCTCAGCTACGCTTGGCGGGGGTAGAGTTTGTTGCCTCAAAAGACAACAGCATAGATGCCAGCGCTGCCACACGTGGCGCATTAACACGTACTCAAATGCGTAGTGTGACCTTTGAATTGGTGCATGACCAGCGTGTATACGATTAATTAATTGAATAGTTTGCTATTTAATTTATATATTTATTGAGTCATCATGAGCCAATTTGTCGGAAATATTGACGATTTTGGGATGGACACCATCTCATTTGCAGGACCACTAGAGGCCAAGCTGAAAGCCGTTAAGGACGCGGGCTTTGGTCAAATCATGCTGGCTGCGCGGGACTTGGTGGGACATGCACAAGGATGGGAGGCTGCAGTCGCTGCCGTCAAGTCAAGTGGTTTGCGTGTTACGGGTTTTCAGGTTTTACGCGACTTTGAAGGTTTGTCGGGTCATTTGCACGAGTACAAAATTGATATTGCTAAATCGATGTTGGAGATGTGCCACGCATTGGACTGCAAGGTGATGCTGATGTGTTCTAGCACTTCAACCCATGCCTCGCAAGACCCACAAGCGCTGGTAAAGGACTTGCGCAAACTGGCCATGTTGGCTATTCCTATGAACATCAAGGTGGCATACGAGGCATTGTCTTGGGGGCGCACGATCAATGAGTTCCCGCAGGCATGGGATTTGGTTTGCCAAGCCGACATGCCTAATTTGGGGCTAGGTTTTGACTCTTTTCACATGTTTGCGACCAATACACCGTTGGAAGAACTAGAGATGTTGGACCCGAACAAGATCTTCTTGGTTCAGCTGGCTGATTTCATGTGGAACGAAATCAAAACAGTGGAAGAGCGCATCGCAACAGCACGCCATTTCCGAGTTTTCCCAGGAGAAGGTGTGCACAGCGAAGCTTTAGCTGCATTGACTTTGAAGCTTCATCAGCTGGGCTACCGTGGTGACTATAGTTTTGAAGTGTTTAACGACGACTATCAGCAAATGCCCTTGGCTAGTGTTGCCAACCGTGCAAGACAATCCGCTTTATGGTTAGGCGAGGGTGTTTTGCGACGCTCAGTGCCGCTGCCGAATCAAATCCGACTCAGACGTTAGTTTTATAAACTGCATATATTGACTGGCGCAAAAGCTACGCATCCATCGGTTGGTGAAGGCTAGGGTAAATCCTAGGAAATTTGGCTGCAATTGACAGTTTCGGAGCTTCCAAAAGCAGATGTGTTCACCTATACTTTAAAAATGAACGAACTAGTACATTTGGTTGAAAAAAACAAACCAACAATTAAACATAATGCTAAGCAGAGTGTTAAAAAATCATCAAAAATTACTACAAAAAATATAGCATCTGAATTAATAAATACGCCGGCTACAGTCGAAAAAACTAGTCGAACCAATGATCCAGCGCGCACCATGGCAGGTATCTTGGAGGTGGCGACGGCAGAATTTGCTGCCAAGGGTTTAAGCGGTGCACGGATTGACGAGATTGCGTCCATCACCCAAACCAGCAAGCGCATGATTTACTATTATTTTGGTAGCAAAGAAGGTTTGTATATTGCGGTTTTGGAAGAAGCGTATCGCCGGATTCGGCAGATTGAACAACAACTTCATCTCGAAGATTTAGCGCCCGAGGAGGCGCTACGTAAATTGGTAGGGTTTACGGTGGACTACCAGTGGAACAATCCAGATTTTGTGCGCTTGGTGATGAATGAAAACATCCACCGTGGGGAGTTTTTAGCGCAAAGCAAAACGATTCAAGGTTTGAACAT
>JAYVSU010000051.1:0-6715 GCA_043775055.1 Polaromonas sp. | reverse complement strand
GCGCGATGCGGCGCAGCGAGCCTTCAATGCCGCCCAGCACGATGGGCACGTCTTTGTAGGCTTCTTTGCAGCGCTGGCTGTAGACAATGGCGGCGCGGTTGGGGCGCTTGCCACCCACGTCTCCGGGGGTGTAGGCGTCGTCGCTGCGGATTTTGCGGTCAGCGGTGTAGCGGTTGATCATGGAGTCCATGTTGCCCGCCGTTACGCCAAAGAACAAATTGGGCTTGCCCAGCGCCTTGAACGGCTCGGCACTTTGCCAGTCTGGCTGCGCGATGATGCCGACCCTAAAGCCCTGGTTTTCCAGCATGCGGCCAATGACGGCCATGCCAAAGCTGGGGTGGTCCACATAGGCGTCGCCGGTCACCAAAATGATGTCGCAGCTGTCCCAGCCCAAGGCGGTCATCTCGGCGCGGCTCATCGGCAAAAACTTGGCCGTGCCAAAACGAGCCGCCCAGTACTTTTTGTAGCTGGAAAGCGGCTTGGCGGCGCGAGCGAAATGTGAAACATCCTTGCGGATGTGAGATACGTCGAGAGGGGCGTTCATGAATGGGTTTGGCTAACTGCGGCTGTACTTGGGGTAACCCCTTAGTGTAAGGTTTTAAGCCTTTTTTGCCTAATTGGGAGACTATGCACCTTTGAAGGAAAGGTTAAGATTGCGCCTATGCCTCCTGAATCTACAGCCACCGTGCTGCAAACCTCCCTCTCAGAACCCGCGCTCAAACCCCGCCCCAGCTCCTTATCTGACCTGTTTTGGTCCTTCACTTGGCTTGCTTTGCAAGGTTTTGGCGGCGTTTTGGCCGTTGTTCAGCGTGAATTGGTGGATAAAAAACGCTGGCTGACACTGGACGAGTTCGTCGAAGACTGGGCCGTAGCACAGATCTTGCCGGGCCCTAACGTGGTGAATTTGTCGCTCATGATTGGCGACCGCTACTTTGGTCTGCGTGGCGCATTGGTGGCATTGGCGGGCATGTTGGTCTTTCCAGTCGTGGTGGTTTTAGCGATTGCCGTGTTGTTTGCAGGTATTTCTGACCTGCCAGCAGCGCAAGGCGCGCTCAAAGGCATGGGCGCGGTGTCGGCGGGTTTGATCGCTGCTGTGGGACTTAAATTAGTTGCCGCTTTGAAGTCAAATGTCATGGGAGCCGGTGTATGTATTGCCTTAGCTGCTATGACGTTTGTAGCGATTGCATTGCTTAGATTGCCGCTGGCTTGGGTTTTGTTGAGCTTGGGTGTGCTGGCAACAGCTTGGGCGTACCGGCAATTCGGGCAAATTTCTACCGCTGAATCAGCCGCTGAATCTGCAGCAAAGGACGCATCATGAGCATCACGCTAACGCTTGCTGATTGGTTTGGCCTGTTCGCCCACTTTGCCACGCTGTCGCTCTTGGCGGTGGGTGGCGCTATCACCACGGCGCCCGACATGCAACGCTACTTGGTGACCGAGCAGCATTGGCTCACCAATGAGCAATTCACCTCCTGCATCGCTTTGGCTCAAGCCTCACCCGGCCCGAATGTGATGTTTGTCGCCTTGATGGGCTGGAATGTGGGTTTGAATGCGGCTACTGGAGCTGGTTACATGGCTTGGTTGTATGGGTTGTTGGGCATGAGCATGACCATGTTTGGCATTTTGCTGCCCAGCACCACGCTCACCTTCATGGCGGCGCGCTGGGGGCACCAAAACCGCGAGTTGCAAATCGTCCGCGCCTTCAAGCAGGGTATGGCACCTATCGTGATTGCTTTGCTTATCGCTACCGGTTGGCTACTGATAGCAGGCCATAACCAGCCCAGCAAAGATTGGCCGCTGTGGTTGTTGGCCTTTGTATCCATGCTCATCGTCTGGAAAACCAAGACGCATCTGCTGTGGCTGCTAGGGGCGGGGGCTTTGCTGGGCGCGTTTGGCTTGGTTTGAATGTCGCCTAGTTTGTTGAACGCCAAAATTCAAAGATTTACTTCTGCGAAGCAAACTTAGCAATAGGGTCTTGTTGCATGGCTGCGGCTGCAGCTAGTCTTTCTTTTTCATTCACGTCATAGAAAGACGCAAACGTTTGCTGCGTCGAGCGTGTTTCAGGTAAAACGTAAACAAGTCCATCTGTTTTTTTGAATGATGGAAGCAAGGCTGTTTTAAAGAAATTAGTGGGTACGTTGACGCAACCGTATGAAATACGCCGCTCACTGGCTAAGGGTGAGGCTAATCGCTCAGCACGGCGCTCGGCAGGCGTGCCTTTGACAACAGCATGCAAAGAAACCGAGCTGTCGTAATCAATCCAGACAATATCTGCGCCGTGGTTGTTTTTATCAGAGGCTGCTAAAAAACGACCTGCAGGGGTGGTTTTTTCTTCAGGTTTAACTTCACGCAAAGGTTTGTTGCCGACCCCAGGAAAGGAGTCATCGCCAACAGTGATACCCAATAACACGGGAGCCGCACCGCGCAAGCCACCATGCGCATGGAATACATAGACCTTGGCATCTTTTTTGTCGAGGATCACAAAAGGTGCGTTTTTGTTGTCGCCCGAGTCCACAACCCAATCCGCCATTTGGTGCGCATCGGCAGAAGCAGATTCAAGTTTGAAATTTGCCCGCTTGACGAATTTGCCTTGAATCGCACCCGGGCCAAGGTCTTCAACCACCTGTTTCGCAGCCGACTTTTTCACCACTTTGGCTGTTGCAGCTTTGCTTTTCGCAGAGCTCGGTTTTTTCGCTGCAAAAGACGTGACGGACAGGCTCGCCAACAGCAAACCCACACAAAAGCGTAGCAAGGAACTGTTGCGCATAGAAGTCATAGGCTGATTTTAAGGCAAAAGTTGAAATGTCATCAATTTTTACAATAGCCGTTGCCGCATCGCCTCGTACAAGCAAACGCCGCTGGCCACAGACACGTTCAAGCTCTCCACCGCGCCCATCATGGGGATGCTGATCAGCTCATCGCAAGTCTTAGAAGTCAGGTGGCGGATGCCGTCGCCCTCTGCACCCAAAACCAAGGCGACGGGGCCTTTGAGGTCGGTTTGGTACAGGGTTTTGGTGGCTTGGTCGCTGGTGCCTATGATCCAAATATTGCGTTCTTTGAGTTCATTCAAGGTGCGGGCCATGTTGGTGACCATGAAGTAGGGCACCGTCTCAGCCGCGCCACTGGCGACTTTGGCGACCGTGGCGTTGATGCCGGCCGCGTTGTCTTTGGGCGCAATCACGGCATGGACGCCCGCACCGTCGGCCACGCGCAGGCAGGCGCCCAGGTTGTGCGGGTCGGTCACGCCGTCTAGGACCAAAATCAAGGGGTTCACCCGTTCGGCAACGGGTAGGTCTTGGTTCGCCGCTTCTAGGTTTTCAAGCAATTCGTCGAGCGAATGGACTTGCGTGACGGCTTCGACCTTGGCCACGACACCTTGGTGGCCATGACCGCCAGCCAGTTTGACCAAGCGTTCGCTGTCGGATTCGATCAATTTCATGCCCATATCAGACGCTTTGGCGATGAATTGCCGCATGCGAGCATCGCGGCGGGAGGCGTCGTGGTAAATCTCGATGACAGATTTGGGGGCGGTTTTGAGCCGTACGTTGATGGCGTGGAAGCCGAAGAGGACTTTTGAGGAGGACATGGGCTAATTATCGGGCCAATATTGGACGCTAGCGTGCCGCTTTCGGTTACTGCGTTTTGAATTGGGTAGAATTCACCCTGTCAGGAGAGTGTTTAAGACAATTCTTTGTCGCAAAACCGCCGAAGGCGCAGGAGATTCCCCGTAGGGATGCTCTGAACGCTCAGGCACCAAGGACTGACAAGACGCTTGAAACGTATTCACAAGTGAAGGTTTTGAGCGTTCCTTGCTGGAGAGAGGTGACCCCTTGAGGTCATCCACCGAAGGAGCAACCAAGCTACTTATTTAGCTTGCGAATCTCTCAGGTAGAGTGGACAGCCGGGGCATTGATCGTAAGATGTTGATTTGATTCAATTTTTTACGATGGTACGTTATATGTGCATGCCCTAGGAGTGTTACTTTGTCTGCTGAAACTTCATCTACGCCGCTATTACAAACACCCTTATTTGACTTACACGTCGCTCTGGGCGCACGCATGGTGCCATTTGCGGGCTACAGCATGCCGGTGCAATACCCCAGCGGATTGGTGGCGGAGCATCACCACACCCGCAACCATGCTGGTTTGTTTGACGTATCGCACATGGGGCAGCTGCGGCTGGTGGGCAAAGATGCCGCAGCCGCGTTTGAGACGCTGATGCCGGTTGACGTGATTGACCTGCCAGTGGGCAAACAGCGTTACGGCCTGTTGACCAACGAGGCGGGCGGCATCATTGACGATTTGATGTTTTTTAACCTAGGCAATGATGAGATTTTCGTCATCGTCAACGGTGCATGCAAAGCGGGCGACATTGCGCATATTCAGCAACATATTGGTAGCCGCTGCCAAGTGATCACCATGCCGACGCAGGGTTTGCTGGCTTTGCAAGGGCCGCAGGCGGTGATGGTGCTGTCAAGATTGTCTCCCGGCATTGAGAAACTGGTGTTTATGACCGGTGGCCGTTTCACCATTGCCGGCGCAGATTGCTTTGTCACCCGCAGTGGTTATACCGGTGAAGATGGTTTTGAGATTTCCGTCTCTGCCGAACAAACCGAGATGCTGGCCAAAGCGCTGCTGGCGGAGCCAGAAGTCAAACCGATTGGCTTGGGCGCTCGCAACTCGCTGCGTTTAGAGGCCGGGCTGTGTTTGTATGGCCAAGACATAGATGCGACGACCAACCCCGTCGATGCAGGCCTGATGTGGGCCATGCAAAAAGTACGCCGTGCAGACGGTACTCGTGCAGGTGGTTACATAGGTGCTACACATATAATAGCTAAACAGTCAATAAATAAGCCGACTACAGCCGAAAATGGCACTAAAAAACAGGCTGTAAAGCGTGTTGGACTTGTCGCTTTAGAGCGAATCCCCGTACGTGAGCATACCGAACTGCAAGACGCAAGCGGCCGACGCGTGGGCGAGGTGACGAGTGGTTTGCTCGCGCCAACCATCGACAAACCGATTGCCATGGCCTATGTCAATGCTGAGCTGGCGACCGTGGGAACGAGAATCAACGCCATTGTTCGCGGTAAAGTCGTACCCATGGAAGTGACTTCCATGCCGTTTGTACCGAATCACTATTTCCGTGGCTAAACAGATTACAGATTCAATTTAATCAACTCATTTTTTGGAGAAAACAACATGACTATCAAATACACCGAAGATCACGAATGGCTCAAGGTTGATGGCGAAATCGCCACCGTCGGCATCACTCACCATGCGCAAGATGCGTTGGGCGATGTGGTGTTTGTGGACTTGCCAGAGGTGGGTGCAACGTTTGCCCAAAAAGACACGGCTGGTGTGGTGGAATCTGTCAAAGCAGCAGCAGATGTGTATATGCCAGTAAGCGGCGAAATCATTGAGGTGAACGAAGCTTTGCGTGCTGACCCAGCACTGGCCAATTCAGATCCATTGGGCGCAGGCTGGTTCTTCAAGGTCAAGTTGTCAGATGCAACGCAATTGGCAGCGCTGATGGACGAAACCAGTTACACCCAATTTTCTGCTTAAACCGCATTTCTCCTCTTTGCTCCAAATACGCTAGGTTTTGCCATGTCGATGTCGTCTATCCCCACTTTGCTTGAACTCGAAAACACGTCTGAATTCATCGCTCGCCATATTGGCATTGATGCCCAAGATGAAGCGCACATGCTCAGCGTGGTGGCAAGTGCATCAAGTCAAGACTTGGCATCACGCAAAGCTTTGATCGACGCCATCGTTCCGCGTAGCATTGCACGCGGCAAAGCGATGGATTTGCCGCATCCGGCAACTGAAGCGCAGGCTTTGGCAGAGTTAAAGGCCATGGCGGGTAAAAACAAGGTTTTCAAGAGCTTCATTGGGCAAGGCTATTACGGCACTCACACCCCCGGCGTGATTTTGCGCAATATTCTTGAAAACCCAGCCTGGTACACTGCGTACACGCCGTACCAAGCCGAAATCAGCCAAGGCCGCATGGAAGCGCTGGTGAACTTTCAAACCATGGTCTGTGATTTGATCGGTTTGCCGATGGCTAATGCGTCGATGTTGGACGAAGCGACAGCAGCGGCCGAAGCCATGACTTTGGCCAAGCGCAGCGTGAAAAGCAAAAGCCAAGTGTTCGTCGTCGCCGGAGATTGCCATCCGCAGACGATTGAGGTGATTCAGACCCGCGCCAAGCCACTGGGCATTACGGTGAAATTGGCTAATTCTGCGCTTGAGTGGGAGCAGGCTTTGCAAGGGGATTATTTCGCGGTGCTGGCGCAATACCCTTCGACCAGCGGGCGGATTGACGACTTGCGTGCTGACGTGACCAAAGTACATGCCAAGCAAGCGGGTTTTATCGTTGCGGCAGATTTGCTGGCTTTAACCTTGCTGGCGCCACCGGGCGAGTGGGGCGCAGACATTGCCTTGGGCACCACCCAGCGTTTTGGCATGCCCATGGGCAACGGTGGCCCGCATGCGGCGTATTTGGCTTGCCGCGATGAGTTCAAACGCTCCATGCCGGGCCGTTTGGTCGGTGTCAGCGTGGACGTGCATGGCAATCCGGCTTATCGCCTGGCGCTGCAAACCCGCGAACAGCACATCCGCCGTGAGAAAGCCACCTCCAATATTTGTACGGCGCAAGTGCTGCCAGCGGTGATTGCGAGCATGTACGCTGTCTACCACGGCCCGCAAGGTTTGAC
>JAYVSU010000050.1:0-12716 GCA_043775055.1 Polaromonas sp. | reverse complement strand
TTTGCCAATGTCGTTTTTCCGGGAGGTGTAGGAAGCGTATCGGGTTTAGTAAAAGATGATAAGGAAAATTTATGGGTCGTTGTTTGAGCGACAGCGAGTTTAGGCAGCTTTCGGCTGGCGGTGCGGGGCTGGGGGCGTGGGGACGCTCTTTTAGCCTTAAATCCCCAAAAATCAGGTCATTTATGCCTCTAGCCGGCGTATTTATTACCTATTGAGCTATATATTTAATAGCATTTTGAAACTTGCCTGAGCTGTGATGCTCTGCCACAATGGCGTGATGACCTACCAACATATCCTGCTAAGTACCGACGGCGCCATCACCCTGAACCGCCCTGAAAAGCGCAACGCTTTGGCGCTGGATGTGATGCAGGAGCTGACCGATGTTTAAATTGTTTTCAGTAATCTATTTTTTAACATGCATCGCGATCTTTAACGCATCCGCCGCAACTGAAAATATTGGAATTGTGCTGCTGCATGGAAAAGGTGGTTCACCCGGTGGATATGTACAAAATTTAGCCATAGCGATGCAGAACAACGGCTACCTTGTGGCAACGCCGACCATGCCTTGGTCGCAGCAGCGCATTTACGATGCTACGTACGAAGAGTCTATGCTTGAAATTGACCAAGAAATTGATGCTTTGCGTAAAAAAGGGGCGACAACCATTGTTGTGGCTGGGCAAAGTCTAGGGGCAAATGCTGCTTTGGGTTTTGGCGCTTTTCGGAGTTCTGCGCAAGGCATTATCGCTATGTCTGCAGCACACAGCCCTGAATCTTCCGGGTTTTCGAATCGCTTTAGGTCAGATGTGGAGCGTGCGCGCAGATTGATCTCGGAAGGAAAAGGAAAAGACAAGCAAACTTTTCCTGACATCAATCAAGGCAAGTCATCTGAAGTTACAGCAACGGCGGAAAGCTACTTGAGCTGGTTTGACCCAGATGGCGCAGCTGTGATGCCAAAATCTGTCGCTTTGTTCAAAAAACCGATTCCGCTTTTATTTGTGACCGGAAATGGAGATCGCTTAGCGCCTAGCAAGGATTCAATTTTCGACAAAGCGCCGCCACATCCTAAAAGCAAGTTCGTGGTGGTATCTGCTGATCATTTCACAACACCCAGTGCGGCGATTGAGGAGGTACTCAAGTGGCTGGAAAGTCTGAAATAGTAGCGTTACTTATCAAGTTAAGGGTGGCTGTTTCATTAAGCCCATCTCTGCCACAATGTTGAAATGACCTACCAACATATCCTGCTAAGTACCGACGGCGCCATCACCACCATCACCCTCAACCGTCCTGAAAAGCGCAACGCTTTGGCGCTGGATGTGATGCAGGAGCTGATAGGGGCGCTGCAAACCGTGGCCCAAAGCGAGGCGCGGGGGGTTATTTTGGCTGCCAACGGGCCGGTGTTCAGTGCGGGGCACAATTTTGGGGACATGGCGGGGGCGACTTTGGACGAGGCGTGGCATTTGTTTGCGGTGTGTACCGACATGATGAACATGGTGCAGGCGATGCCGCAGGTGGTGATTGCCAAGGTGCATGCGCTGGCCACGGCGGCGGGCTGCCAGCTGGTGGCAACCTGTGATTTGGCGATTGCGGCGGACACGGCGACGTTTGCCATCCCTGGCGGCAAAGCGGGACTGTTTTGCCACACGCCCGTGGTGGCGGTGTCGCGCAGCATGGGCCGCAAACGGGCGCTGGAAATGGCGTTGACGGGTGACGCCATAGACGCGGCCACGGCGGCAGACTGGGGGCTGATCAACCGCGCCGTGCCAGCGGAGCAGCTGGACGCGGCAGTTTTAGACCTGATCCAACGCGCTACGCGAGGCAGCGCGATGTCCAAAGCATCAGGCAAACAAGGCTTTTACAGCCAAGTCGATTTACCGCAAGCGCAGGCTTACAGTGTGGCCACGGAGCTGATGGCGACCGGTGCGCTGACACCCGATGGGCAAGAAGGCATCAACGCGTTTCTGCAGAAACGAGCGGCCATTTATACCCAAAAGGCGCCCTGAACCGCGCTTTTTCTCTTTGCGCTAACATGCACTTATGCATTTAGTAACCTCCCATACGGGCAGCACGCCTTTGGTATTGGACTCACCCCACAGCGGCGTGCATTACCCGGCAGATTTTGACTATGTGTGCGACTTGGCCACGCTGCGTCGGGCTGAGGACACGCATGTCGAGAAGCTCTACAGCTTCGCGTCCGCGCTGGGCTGCGCGTGGGTGGAGGCGCACTTTCCGCGCAGCTACTTGGACGCCAACCGCAACACCACCGAGATAGACCCCAGCATGCTGGACCCTGCCACTGGCGCGTGGCCGCATGTGGTCGACCTGACCGACCCCGCCGTGCTGAGCAAACGCCGCTTGGGCAAAGGCTTGCTATGGCGCGCCACCGACGACGGCGAGCCGCTGTATGACCGCTTGCTCAGCGTGGCCGAAGCACAAAACCGCATCAGCCAATGCTGGCAGCCCTACCACGACGCCGTCGCGCAAGCCATTGATGCCGCCCACGCCCGCCACGGCTACAGCCTGCACATCAACTGCCACAGCATGCCAGCCATAGCCGCCAGCCACGCCACCGATTTCCCCGGTATGGCGCATGCCGATTTTGTTTTAGGCAACCGCGACAACACCACCTCCAGCGCCGCGCTGCTGAGCTTCATTGAGCAAAAACTCCTAGGATTTGGCTACAGCGTCGCGCTGAACTACCCCTACAAAGGAGTAGAACTGGTGCGCCGCTACAGCAACCCGCCAGCACATCGGCACAGCGTGCAAATTGAGATCAACCGCAAGCTGTACATGGATGAAGCGACACTGGCTTTGCACGACGGCTTTGCGCCGTTGCAACAGCATTTGAAGGCGCTGGTTGAGGGGTTGATGGGGTTTGACCCGAGGTGAAAACAGGGGAGACCGCCGAGACAAACAAATTTAAGGCTTATTTTGACTGTAGCCGGCGTATTTAATCAATAATTTGCTATTATATTTATAGCAACTTAAAAACTCTCAACCTCGCACGATACCGCCAAGGTGTGGCTACTCCCCGCCTTCACCGTCACGGCGTTATCTAGGGCGTTGGCGCTTTCTACGCAGACGAAGTGTTTCCAACCATCTTCCCCTAAATCGCCCATTTGCGCGGCTCGGACGGCGGCGGGGTTCCAGACCACGGTGGATTGACTGCCTAGTTTGCTGATATGGATGCTGCGCTGCCAGGTGGGGTCGACGATGGTGCAGCGCTCGGGGCTGTTGACGTAAACGCGGTCAACCTCGCCTGCAAAGCCGATGTTGCCAACTTGGTCGCCCTGCACCCAGCCGGCAGCTTTGTCGTGAAAATGGATGCCATCTAAGCCTTCAACTTGCACTTGTGTAGCGTCGCTGACAGCAAAATAGGTGTGCAAAGCTTCGGTGATGGTGAAGTCTGACGCGCCCAGATTGCGGGTTACCAAGGCGATTTTGAGGCTAGCGCCCACGTTCACCAGTATGTCTAGGCGACTGCTGTGTGGCCAACAGGCTTTCGTCGCCTCTGAAGGTACAAAGCTGAGGGCGATTTCAGTCGAGCCGTCATCCAAATTGCGGGTGCCTGTGACTTGCCAAGGCTGGGTGCGGGCAAAGCCGTGGGCGGGGAAACTTGATTCAGCGCAGTGCGCGCCAAACCACGGCCAGCAGACTGGGATGCCGCCGCGGATGGCCTTACCCATGGCGAATTGCGCATCTTTGGACATCCAAATCACCGGCTCTGCAGTGTTGGCAGGCTGCCAGCTGAGCACATGACCACCTTGCAAGCAGATGCTGGCGCTGGCGTGGGCGTTGGTGATGTTTGCCACTATCAAACCGTCGCCCCTAGCTTTGAAGCTCAGTTTGTCGGGGATGGCGAAGCGCTCGTTGAGGGTGTTTAAACTGTCCATACAAAATCTTTCTAAACTTGTTTATTCAACGTGCGCAAGGCGCGGTTGACGATGTAGCGGGTCTCTGCCGTTGGGCTTTGCTGCAGCCAATCGTCGCAGACTTGCTGCACCCAAGCGGCTTGGGATTTACTGGCGTCGTTGAGCCAATTGGCGACGGAGTTTTGGACGTAACGGCTGGGGTCGGCGCGCAGCGGCTCTAGCAAACTCAAAGCGCGCCACGGTTCAGCTTTCAAGGCTTCGATTTGCGCGCACCAGACACCGCGCGGGCGGGTCAGCTCGCTGGCAAAGCGGCGGATGTTGGGGTCTGGGCTGAGCGTCCACGGTTGCAGCAAGGCCAATGCGGCGTCTAAATCAGCCACCACAGCATCGCGCACGGACATCCAAGCGATTTCGCGGACGCCGAAGTGCAGGTCGGCCGCAAAGCGGGTCACGCTGACCAGTTGCTCGGGCAAGCTGAGATTCGAAAAGCTGACCCACTGCGCCGCCCAGCAGCGGGCCACGTCGCTGGGGTGGCTGGCTAAGGCGATGGCGACTTGGGTTCTGACGGCGGCATCAGACAGCGCTTCGGTCATGCCATACAAAGCACGGGCGATATGGGTATGGCGCTTCATGGGCTTGAAGCTGGGCAGCATGGCGAGGGTGTCTTGCAACTGCTCTGCCGCTGGGTCGAGGCCTATGTGCTGCGCTACGTTGGGGGCGATGAGGCCCAAGTCGATGGCCAAAAACTCGTTGAGATTGACGGTGGGAACCTGCCCCGCATTCAAAGCGGCCAACACGTCAGGTGCGATGAGGGCGATGCGGGCGGCACCTTTGCGGCTGAGCAAGTGCGCAAAATGATCGGGTTGAAGCACTGTCAATTCAGTCTTCACAAGTCACTCCGTTAAAGTGTGCGCTAACTTACCGCCAAGAAAATACAGTTTATTTAAGCAACAAAGCGATGTCTGATGCCAATGCCGCTGCACCGCTGCCGTAACGGGTGTAGAGGCGCACATTACCCTTGGTGTCGAACACGTAGCTGCCGGCCGAGTGGTCCATGGTGTAGCTGGTTTCGGTTCGGCCGGGAGCCTTTTTGTAATAGGTTTTGAAATCTTTGGCCACGGCGGCAAGCTTGTCAGGCGTGGTGCGCATGGCTAAGAAGGTGGGGTCAAAATTGCCCATGTAGGCTTTCAGCACCTCGGGCGTGTCGCGCTCGGGGTCGATGGTGATGAAGAGGCCTTGCAGCTTGTCGCCATCTTTGCCTAGAAGTTTCTTCACCTCAGCCAACTCGGCCATAGATGTAGGGCAAACGTCTGGGCATTGGGTGTAGCCAAAGAACAGCACGACAACTTTGCCGGCAAAGTCTTTGATGCTGCGGGGTTTGCCGTTGTGGTCCAACATCGCGCCATCGGCTGCAAAGTCTTTGGCGTAATCGGCACCGGTGATGTCAATGGCCTTGAATTGCGGTTTATTCTCTGTACAGGCCATTAAAATGGCTGTAGCCGGCGTAATTATTGATATTACAGCTATTGATTTAATAGCATTTTGCAGCAAGGAGCGTTTGTTAAGCATCATGTTCAAGTCCAATGACGTCCGGTCAAAAAAGGTAATGATCAATCAACAAGGCAGCAAACAGCACGCTGAGGTGGATCAATGAAAAGCGGAAGGTTTTACGCGCCAAGGCGTCTGAGTAATTGCTCCACAAAGCAAAGGCGTAACCCATGAAGCCGAGGCTCACTGCAACGGCGACCGCCAAGTACAGCCAAGAACTCATGCCGTAGACAAAGGGCATCAAACAAAACGGAAACAGCATGATGGTGTACAAAAACACCTGCAAACGGGTGAATTCATTACCGTGGGTGACGGGTAGCATGGGCAGGCCAGACTTGCGGTAGTCCTCGACGCGGTACAAGGCCAAGGCCCAGAAGTGCGGCGGTGTCCACAAAAAGATGATCAAACACAGAATCAAAGCCTCAGGGCCGACGCTGTTGGTCATGGCGGCCCAACCGAGCACGGGCGGCATGGCACCGGACGCACCGCCAATGACGATGTTTTGCGGGGTGAGCGGCTTCAAAATCACGGTGTAGATGACGGCGTAGCCAATGAAGGTGGCGAAAGTGAGCCACATGGTCAGCGGGTTGACCCAGACGTAGAGCAGAACTGAGCCGAGTGCGCACAGCACGGCCGAGAAAATCAGGGTTTGGGTGTCGCTCAACTCGCCTTTGGCGGTGGGGCGCCAAGCGGTGCGCTTCATTTTGGCGTCAATGCCTTTTTCAACGATGCAATTGAAGGCTGCGGCTGCACCAGCGACCAACCAAATACCCACGCAAGCGATCAAACCGAGTTTGACTTCGGCCCAGGTCGGCACACCCGGTACGGCCAAGACCATGCCA
Source organism: Polaromonas sp. (assembly GCA_043775055.1). Lineage (GTDB taxonomy): Bacteria > Pseudomonadota > Gammaproteobacteria > Burkholderiales > Burkholderiaceae_C > Aalborgiella. The sequence goes on along the minus strand of JAYVSU010000050.1, from coordinate 6,457 downwards.
ATCAGGGCGCAAAAAACGATGAGTTGCACCACGCGCGGCTTGGTCAATGCATAAAACTGCTGAAAAACGTTCATGAAAGATTTTTAAAAGGTGATTTAGCAACAGGTTGCATCGATGTCTTGGCGGGTGAGTTCTCGCGCATCACAAATTTCAGCTTGCTGTCCGTTAGTTTAGCGGTGAAACTGAGTATCCATGTCATCACCATCACCAGCAGCGCAGCACCTGCGGTGTGCGCCAAAGCGCCCAAGAGTGGCCAACCCAGCACCACGTTGGACAAACCGCTGAGCAATTGCCACAACGCCAGCGCTGCCAACCAACGGGCATAGCGTTGCAAAGCTGGCGTTGGTTGCGCACTATGCAATTGCCACGCCGCCCAACCCAAGGCTATAAAAAGTGCGTAGGCCATCAAACGATGCGTATAGTGGATGGCGGTGAGGGCCGAGAAGGTGATGTGTTCGCCGTTGGGCATGAGTCCCAACTCACGCCACAGGGTGAAGCCTTGCTTGAAGTCCATCACCGGCCACCAGCTGTTTTGGCAGTCAGGGAAACTGGTGCAAGCCAATACAGCGTAGTTGGTGCTGACCCAGCCGCCAAGTGCGATTTGCACCCAAAGCAGTACGAAAACGGCCACCAAACCCATGCGTAAGCGAGCGCTCACTTGCGCAATAGGCTCTGAATCACGGGTTTGTGCATAGAGTGAAGCTTGCCGACACAGCAGCATCAAAAGCACCAAGGCACCCAATAAATGCAAGGTGACGATGGCTGGGAAGAGCTTCAAAGTGACCGTCAAAGCGCCAAAAGCGCCGACCAAACTGACCCAGAACAAGCTCAACGTTGGCCACCATGGGCTAATTTGCAGATGCGCTTTGGGCTGAAACTCTGACAAAACACGCACTTTTTGTTGCGCGAGTTGTTTAGTTTTGTAGCGCGACCACCAACTGTTGATGGTCAAGGTCAAAATCAGCACACCGACGCTGGTAGCGAGGTAGCGGTGCAGCATTTCGATCCACGCTTTGTTGTGGGTGACAGGGCCCGTGGGCATGGCGCTCTGCGCAGCCGCAATGCTGGTCTGCGCCCCCAAGGGGCTGGCGCTGCCATAGCAACCGGGCCAGTCTGGGCAACCCAAACCAGAATCCGTCAAACGGGTAAAAGCGCCAAAAATGACCAAATCGAAGGTCAAAAACAGCGTAAACAAGGTCAGCGCTTGCAAACGTTTAAGCCGATTGGCACCCTTGTGCTGCAGCCACCACCAAGCCAGTGGCCCCACGGCCACGGACAGGCCCAAGAGCATGACGCGCAGGATTGGGGCGAGGTTAACGAGGCTGGTTGTATCCATATATGCGTTGTCGAACTGCTGAGCTATCGGATTTATCGGATCAACGACCCGCGTTGTCCCACGAGGCGGAGGCGCGCAGTAGGCGCTCAATATCGCGCTTGGCTTTGCTGGCGGCTTCGGCATTGAAACCGGCAGCAAAACGCATCATCCAGTTGCCCATAGGGTCGACGACGTACAAATGATCTGCCAATGTTTGGCCTTTGACAGGCTCCAGCCATGTTGCCAATTTGTCTTGAGGTATACGCAGCACGGTTGCACCTTTTAAAGCAGGGCGCAACGCATCAGCAACGGGCGCATCGTCAGTCACGAGCCAGACCCAGTCGAGCCGTTCTTTTTCTTTGCCCAAGCTTTCACGCAGTTGGCGTTGTAAGTACAAATGGTTTTGGCACTGGGCAGCGCATGCGCCGCCCGAGACGCTAACCAAGAGCCATTGACCTTTGAGTGCTTGCAGTGGTGCAGCTTGACCATCCAGCGTGGTCGCAGTTAAAGCAGGCGTAGGGCGCTGCGGGTTGATCAACTCGCCAAAATTACGGCGACCATCGGGGCGCACCACGTAGTAGGTGAAGTAGGAGGCAATCACCGGGGCTGCACAGACAAGCAACACTGCGAGCATCTTCCAACGGCCGTGCTTGGTACGTGCGACTGGTTGTGCATCAGCATCCAGCGCTGGCATGCTGTGAACGGTTAACCCTAGAGGGTGATCAGAAGTTTGCGGCTTAGTCATGCTGTGCGGATTTGAGTTTGAATTTGGGTCGGACAATTTGAAACCAGAGATAAAGTATTGCAATTAATGCGCTGAGTGCCCACCACTGCGCGGCGTAACCATAGTGTTTTTCAACCCCTGTATTGGGACGCTGCCAGTTGCGCAGTAAACCATCAGCAGAAACCTTGGCATCGCTTGCCACGGGTGTCACAACATTGAGTTGTAGCAACGAAATAGACAAAACATCTTGCTGTATTTGCTTTGAAAACTCAGCCAAGTCGATATTTTGCCGTATGAGCCCCAGGTCTGCGCCTTTGAACGCGTATAACTTCGACGGCGGCGGGGCAATCCGGCCTTCAATAGTGATCAGACCAGCTACCGTATTCACCACCGGCACTTCAGTACGGTTTAAAAAATGGCGTGCCACCCAACCGCGCTGCACCACAATGACCTTTTTAGCCACCGTGGTCTGATCGGCCAACTCAAAGGGTGTCAACACGAAAAACCCGGGTTTGCCATCCATTTGCCGATTGTCCAGAAACACGGTGTGCTGTGGCTGCCAAGTACCCTTTAACACTGCACGGCGATGTACCATGCTGAGCGGTTCAGATGTAGCCAATAACAATTGAGCGTCAACGACTGAGCGTGCAGATTGCTGCTCAATCGCAGTTTGCAGCGCCTCTTTTTGGGCAGCACGACTTATCTGCCAAACCCCCAAGCTTGCAGTCACACCGATGCCTAGTGCTGCAGCTAAAGTCAACAACCAAAACCGGATATTTAAACTCACGCGATAATCCAATTTATGACATATCTCGTAATTCTCGGTTTCATCGCTATTTTGTCCAGTTTGGTCATCGCCATGCTTTTCATGCTGAAAGACGGACAAAGTGACAAATCCAACAGCACAGCAAAAGCCAAGGGTATGGCCCGTGCACTTGCTTTCAGGGTCGGATTTTCAATTTTGCTATTTATTTGCATTTTGGTGGCGTGGAAGCTTGGCTACATTCAACCCACTGGGATTGCTGCAGGCAAATAATCGTTCCTCAGAATCGTTCTTGAAACCGAAAAAAAGGCGCTATGAGCGCCTTTTTTTGTACTGGTCTGCGATTCCTGTTTACATCCAGTAAACAAGGATATACAGCCCCAACCAAACCACGTCCACAAAGTGCCAATACCAAGCGGCACCTTCAAAACCGAAATGACGCTCTGGGGTGAAGTGCCCTTTTTGCAAACGTAAGGTGATGAAAAGCAACATCAACATCCCAATAAACACGTGAAACCCGTGGAAACCGGTGAGCATGAAGAAAGTTGAACCGTAGACGCCAGATGACAATTTAAGATTCATCTCGTGATAAGCATGGTAATACTCATAACCTTGAACAACCAAGAAGATAATGCCTAAGAGCACCGTCGCCCACATAAACATGATTGTTTTGCTGCGATTGCCAACAATCAAAGCATGATGCGCAATCGTCAAGGTGACGCCAGAAGACAACAGCAATGCCGTGTTGATGGTTGGCAACCAGAATGGCGTCATCGTCGTGAAAGGCTCGACAATACCCGCCGGTGAAGCGGTAGCGCCAGCGACGATGCTTGGCCATGCCGCTTTGAAGTCTGGCCATAGCAACGCGTTTTCTAGGCTGCCCAGTGCAGGTACTGAGTGAGAACGCGCCCACCACAATGCCGTGAAGAAAGCGCCAAAGAACATCACCTCAGAGAAAATAAACCAGCTCATACTCCAGCGGTATGACAAGTCTATTTTGTGACCATATTTACCACTTTCACTTTCAGAGACAGCTTCACTGAACCATTGAAACAAAACGCCCAACCAAACAACCATGCCGAGCATGAGCGCGTACTTACCCCAATCTGCGCCGTTGATCCACTGGCCAGCGCCCAAGATCACAAAGAACAAGCCAAGCGCGGCCAAAGCCGGATGCCGAGATGGGTTTGGGACGAAGTAATACGGTGTTGTTCCGTGTGCATGTGAACTCATAAGGACTCCTAACTCTCTCTACTTTGAATCTAAAATTTTTACTTAAATTTAACCGTCGAATTTTATTCGAACCGTGCCAAACAAACTGACCGAACTCACTTAAATTATTTGGCAACAACCATATTCACTAAAAAAATCAAGCCACCAACCATCAACATCACCATCACAATGGCCACAGCAATAATGTGCAGTGGATTGAGCTTTTCCAGATCATTTTGGTAGTCGCTGTTTTTGCGAATACCTAAAAAAGACCAACTCACCGCCTTCAGTGTTCCTATAAAAGAACCTTTGCGCTGTGCAACTGGCACTTTACTTGACGCTCTATCTAGCTCTTTATCATCACTGTTTTTGTGCTCAGTCACACGCCAACCTTATCCATTTTTGTCTTCTCTTTTTCTACTTCTGCAGTAGGTGCCGATGGCGTTTTACCACCAACCTCGAAAAATGTATAAGACAAAGTGATGGTACTGACATCCTTAGACAACTTGGGATCAATCACAAAAGCCACCGGCCATTGCTTCTTCTCGCCAGCTTCCAAAGTATATTGATTGAAGCAAAAACACTCTAATTTATTAAAATGTGCAGCAGCTTGCTTGGGGGCATAGCTTGGAATCGCCTGTGCCGCCATTTTGTGGTTTTGCACATTTTGAAATTCATACATCACCGTCGCCAACTCGCCTGGATGCACTTGCATTGACCGGACCGCGGGCTTGAAGTCCCAAGGACCGCTTGAATTAACGTCAAACTCAACGGTGATAGTTCGCGATGTATCCACCTGTGTATTTGCGGGCACCGAAGATTGCGCACCAGGAATACTACGATCACCCAAAGCCAAAATGTTGATGCCCGTCATCTCGCAAATAGCTTTGTACATAGGCACCAAAGCATAGCCAAAGGCAAACATAGCTACCGTGATCACGGCCAGCTTGCCTACCATTTTGCTATTTGCTTGCTTGATACTCATAAAGCAGATGTGTAATATTTAATGCCTGACAGACGGTCTTAGTGGCCTAAAACAACCATCTTAGTCATGAATCCAACTAAGAACACGACTGCGATTGAGGCCAATATCAACCCCAAGCGGCGATTGTTCTTTTTTTGTTCAGGTGTCATCACAAGCAATTACGTTTCGGACAAGTTTCAGGCAATGATTTTTGTGGCAGTAGCATTCAGCTTTGGTGGCGTTTCAAAGGTGTGGAATGGTGCTGGAGATGGAACCTCCCATTCCAAGCCTTCAGCCGCTTCCCATGGTTGTTGGGCTGCTTTTTCACCCTTTCCCATCATGGTCGGCAATACAATTGCAAAAAAGAAATATACCTGAGCAAAACCAAACGCAAACGCTCCAACAGAAGCAATTGCATTAAAGTCAGCAAACTGCATGGGGTAGTCAGCGTAACGACGCGGCATACCTGCAAGACCCAAAAAGTGCATTGGGAAGAAAGTTACGTTGAATGAAATCAACGACACCCAAAAATGAATCTTTCCGCGAGTCTCGTTGTACATCACACCTGTCCACTTTGGACTCCAGTAATAGTAACCAGCGAACATGGCATACAAGGAGCCAGCGACTAGTACGTAATGGAAGTGTGCAACCACGTAGTAAGTGTCATGCAACTGAATATCGATAGGCGCCATTGCCAATATCAAGCCCGTGAAACCGCCCATAGTGAACACGAAAATGAAGCCGACTGCAAAGAGCATAGGTGTTTCAAACGTCATGGAACCGCGCCACATAGTGGCAATCCAGTTAAAAATTTTCACTGCAGTTGGCACTGCGATCAACATCGTAGCGTACATGAAGAACAACTGCCCTGTCACTGGCATTCCAGCGGTAAACATGTGGTGTGCCCAAACTATGAAGGACAAAATTGCAATACTTGAGGTGGCATACACCATTGAGGCGTAGCCAAATAGCTTCTTACGAGAAAATGCTGGGATAATTTGACTGATGATGCCGAAAGCAGGCAAGATCATGATGTACACCTCGGGGTGACCGAAGAACCAGAAAATATGCTGGTACATCACTGGGTCGCCACCACCGGCTGGATTGAAGAAGCTGGTACCAAAATGACGATCAGTCAGTGTCATGGTGATAGCGCCAGCTAATACTGGCATCACAGCAATCAACAAATACGCAGTGATCAACCAAGTCCAACAAAACATCGGCATCTTCATCAAGCTCATGCCGGGCGCACGCATGTTCAAAATAGTCACAATGATGTTAATAGAACCCATGATAGAGCTAGCACCTAAAAGATGCATCGCAAAAATGCTGGTGTCCATTGAAGGGCCCATTTGCAAGGTCAGAGGCGCATACAAAGTCCAACCTGTTGAAGGCGCACCACCAGGCACAAAAAAGGAGCCCACCAGCATAGCAGCGGCAGGAATCATGAGCCAAAAGCTGAAGTTATTCATGCGGGCA
>JAYVSU010000049.1:0-4175 GCA_043775055.1 Polaromonas sp. | reverse complement strand
TCCAGCTGATGGCCACAGCCGCAGCAACCGACGCAAAACCCGCCGCCCATTTCCAGCGGAAAACAGAATCATTGGCGCTTTGTAGCGCTACAACAGGCTCAGCAGTTAGATCTGTCGCCTCAATTTGAACGATATTTGCCGTGCTTGAAACCATCAGATGCTCTGATACCAACGCAGGCTCTTGCGCCAAAGACAGCTTCAGTCGGTCTAAAAACACCATGTCTTTGCTGCAAGCAGCCAATTCGTCAGAGCGCAACACATCGCCCACGACATGCAGGTTGCGCCAAATGGCACGCGTTTGCTCGGCTTGCGGGCTGTCGCCTTCAAACCATGCCATCGCCTCGGCAAATTCTTCACCGTGAAGCTCGCTGTCTGCCAGCGCACTAAGTTGAATGCGCCGGTACAAAGCGGGATCTTGTATCGTTTTCATGTCTGTACTCACCATCTTTTACCCGTTTGATTCTCTAATAAAGGTCCGACTTTGGCTGAAATCGCCTCCCGTGCCCGGAAAATTCTTGACCGCACCGTACCTATGGGGCACGCCATCAACTGCGCAATCTCCTCGTAACTCATGCCTTCAATTTCTCGCAAAGTGATAGCTTGGCGCAAATCCTCGGGCAACGCCAACATGGCTTCGTTCACCACATTGGCGATTTCTTTAGCTGCGAACACAGTTTCAGGGGTTTCGTCTGATATTGGTTCATTTCTGGCGCTGAAAGTTTCATCGTCATCATCAGAACGTGCGAAAGCGCTTTGCGAAACCGTCGGGTCACGCTTCATTTCAAGCAAAAACTTCTTGGCGGTATTGACGGCAATCCGGTACAGCCAGGTGTAAAACTGCGCCTCGCCTCTAAATTTAGGCAGAGCGCGGTAGGCACGGATGAAGGTTTCTTGGGCAATATCGTCCACCAAGTCCACATCGCGCACCATCCGGCCAATCAGTCGCTGAATACGCCGCTGGTATTTGATGACCAAGAGTTCAAAAGCACGCTGATCGCCCGCCACAGTGCGCTCAACCAGCATCGCGTCGCTGTCAGGTGCAGGCGGTGTGGTGCTCGCGGAGGTTTCGTCAGGCATGACGGGCGGGTTGGACATGCAAATTAATCGGGCGGGTTTAGAAGTGGTATTAAATTAGAATCTGCGCGCGAATATACCGCACGGCGCAGCGCATGCCAATGCGTGGGGGCAAAACTTTGCATCAAACACAGCCACTGCACCACGCCCAGAGAAGATTCAAACTTGAGCAACAAGCTACGTTGACCATCAAATCGCAAGCTAACTCGACCCACTTGATTAGCTTGACCCGCTGGCATCCAATGCCATGAAAAACCATCCCAGTACAGCTCGCCAGGTTTGAGTTGGTACAAAAAATGGCCCACACACCATGCTGCAAAAAGCCATGAAGTCGCAATCACACCAAATCGCCAGCTTGATATGCTTTGCAAAACAGGTTGGCTGCTGGTTTGAAACGCATACAAACTTGCAGCGACGGCACCCAGCAGTAAAACTAAGAACAAAACAACCGTCACCCACCCAGAGGGCCGCGCGGGGAAATGAACGGCTGGGGCGCTATAGTTCGCCAAGTGGAGCTAAATGGGTAAACCTGTGCGGATGAATGGCGGAACGATTGCGGATCAACGCAAGCGTTTGAATACCAAGGTGCCGTTGGTGCCGCCAAAACCGAAGTTATTTTTAACCGCAACTTCAATGTTCATATCGCGTGCCGTGTTGGCGCAATAGTCCAAGTCGCACTCTGGGTCTTGGTTGAAAATATTGATGGTCGGCGGGCTTTTTTGGTGGTGCACAGCCAAAACGCTGAACACGCTTTCAATACCACCAGCACCGCCCAGCAAATGGCCGGTCATGGATTTGGTGGAGTTGACTACGGTTTTCTTCGCGTGGTCGCCAAAAGCCAGCTTGATGGCGTTGGTTTCATTCAAGTCACCCAAAGGCGTTGAAGTGCCGTGTGCGTTGATGTAATGCACTTGATCGGCGTTGACACCCGCATTTTTAAGCGCCATTTGCATAGAGCGGCGCGGACCGTCTACGTTAGGCGCTGTCATGTGATAGGCGTCGCCCGTCATGCCAAAACCACCCACTTCGGCGTAGATTTTGGCACCACGCGCTTTGGCGTGTTCGTATTCTTCAAGCACCAAGACGCCTGCGCCTTCGCCCAACACAAAGCCATCGCGGTCTTTGTCCCACGGGCGCGAGGCAGTTTGCGGGTCGTCGTTACGGGTGCTCAGCGCGCGGGCTGCGGCAAAACCACCCAAACCCAGCGGCGAAATAGTCGCCTCAGAGCCGCCAGCAATCATGACGTCGCAGTCGCCATATTCAATCATGCGTGCAGACAAACCAATCGCGTGCAAACCCGTGGTGCAAGCCGTGACCACCGAGACGTTGGGGCCTTTAAAGCCAAACTTGATGGAAACATGACCCGAAATCATGTTGATGATCGATGCTGGTACGAAAAATGGGGTGATACGACGTGGGCCACGGTTGACGTATTCCACATGTGTGGCCTCAATCGTGGGCAAACCGCCAATGCCCGAGCCAATATTGCAACCAATACGGGTAGATTCATCGTCACCCAAAGCGTCGCCAGTCGCGAGGCCTGAATCGGCAACAGCTTGACACGCTGCCGCCATGCCCAAATGAATGAAGCGGCCCATGTGGCGCGCTTCTTTCTCTGGGATGTAATCTTCAATGTTGAAATCTTTTAACTCGCCTGCAAAGTGGGTTGTAAACGCACCAGCATCAAAATGGGTAATTTTGTCAATGCCAGACTTGCCAGCCAGCAAGGCCGCCCAAGATGTTTCAACGGTGTTGCCCACGGGGCTAACACAACCTAAACCTGTGACAACAACACGACGACGAGTCATAGAAACCATGCTCCAAAAAGCAAAAACCAAAAATTTTTAATCAAAAATTAAAAATTAAAAAAATAGCCGCACCAGCTCATCAAGAAAACTTAACGTGAACCAGTACGGCTTTGTGGCTAACCTGCGTGCAATTTAGCAAAAGCCTTGCACACAGTTAGCACTTTGACTCGTCAATTACGCTTTTGGGTGCGCAGTTGCGTAGTCGATAGCGTTTTTCACAGTTGTGATTTTTTCGGCATCTTCGTCAGGAATTTCAATTCCAAACTCGTCCTCCAAGGCCATGACCAACTCAACAGTGTCCAAAGAGTCAGCACCCAAATCAGCCACGAAGGCTTTCTCTGGCGTAACTTGTGACTCTTCAACGCCGAGTTGTTCAGCAATGATTTTTTTAACGCGTGCTTCGATATCGCTCATGAATTCCCTCTGAGGGTTGTGAAAAAAGTTATTTTAACCGCCTTAGAGGCCATCCTCTAAGTCGGCACCATTTTTGCGAAATTTAACGCAAAGTTTCAAATTTAGCGAACCAGCCTACTTTACAACAAAATGTAACGTCAATCTTGCTTTCTTAAAACCGTTACATCAAGCCTTATTGAAGACACCATCAAGACACCATCAAGACATATACATGCCGCCATTGACGTGCAATTCTTGCCCCGTCACGTAAGCCGCCATAGGCGACGCCAAATACGCCACAGCGTGCGCAATATCAGACGGCTTGCCCAAATGACCCAACGGAATTTGGCTGAGTAAGGCTTTTTGTTGCTCTTCGGGCAAGCTGGCGGTCATGTCAGTTTCAATAAAACCCGGTGCTACGCAATTGACGGTGATGTTGCGGCTACCCAATTCACGGGCCAAGGCCCGCGTCATGCCCGCTACTCCGGCTTTGGCAGCGGCGTAATTGGCTTGCCCCGCATTGCCAGAGGCACCCACCACCGAGGTGATGCTGATGATGCGGCCATAGCGCTGCTTCATCATGGTCCGCATGACGGCGCGGGACATGCGGAACACGGCTTTCAAGTTGGTGTCCAACACAGCGTCCCAATCTTCGTCTTTCAAACGCATGGCCAAGGTGTCGCGGGTGATGCCTGCGTTGTTGACCAAGACCTGCAAGCCGCCATGCGTTTTGGTGATGGCGTCGATCAAAGCCTCAGCTGCCGCCGCATCGTTGACATTGAGATTGCTCCCGCTGCAACCTGGAAAGGCCGCCAGTGCTTGCGAAATTTTGGCAGCACCATCGTCCGTTGTGGCGGTGCCAATGACTTTGTAGCCTTGCTGTGCCAAAGTCAGTGCAAT
>JAYVSU010000048.1:0-3599 GCA_043775055.1 Polaromonas sp. | reverse complement strand
GGTGGTAAGCACCTCTAAGATGTGTAGCCGCGAGCCTGCCATCCAGTCCATGGTTTTAATACTGTGGTGCACGGCATGCAGTCGCCACAAAAAAGTCTCATGGTAGGCGCGGTGAATCCAATATTGCACAAAATCCGCCACTAAAACAATGAGAAAGAGTTCGATCAAAAAAGGCAGGTTTTGAATCCATGCTTGCAATTCGCTTTTCACAGCCCAACCCAAACCTTTGTGGACCAGCAAATTAGTCGCTAACAGCATGAAGCCGACCACCATATGGTTCACAACGAAGTGCTGAAAATCGGTCTGCCACTCAGCTCTGAAAATGGGTTGATTCTTACGGCGTGCAAAGAGTTTTTCAATGAAGATGAAAATCAACGCCGAACCCAGTAAATCCAAAATAAACCAATCCAAACCTATATAGGGTGTATGGTCTGCAAAGTCGTTGACCGGTACTTTGTGGCCACCCAACAAGGCGGTCAGTGCAACGGTTAAAAAGGCAATGCTGCTTAACCACCGAGCGCGACCCAAAACGATGTTGACCAAGCTCAAGCTGCCTGAAATGACGAGGGCTGCCAACATGATTTGACGAATCAGATCCACGTTGTAGGTTTGCCGCAGTTGCGGGGTGGTCAGATATTGCGGGAAATGGAAAGCCAAAACACCTAAAAAGCACAAAATCGCCAAAGTCAGCGCCAACACACCAGTGACGAGGCCTTGTCCTGAAGTCAAAGCGCCATGGCTACGGGTAAGTTCACTCAGCTGCGCGATAGGGCTAGGGTTGCTTGTATTTTTCATCAGCAATGCTTAAAGTAGTCTTGTCTGCTGGAGAGTTTAGCGAGAATTTAATTGGGCAACTTGGTTACGTTTGGCAACTGAAATCATAGCTTGGTAGCCAACGCCAAGCTGGGTTGATGCGTTGTATGGCTAGACATTACAAAAAAGGACATTTATGAAGCATCGCACTATTTACGTTTCGTTGCGCACTTGGGCTAAATCCTTGGCTTGGGGTGCGATTGCGGTTGTTGCCATGAGCCAAGCACATGCCCAATTTTCGCCTGAAGTCATGCGACCGCCTGCTTTGGGTGCGCCACCACCGCCACCCTTGGTCGTGGTGCAGCCGCGCCCCGTAGTTCGGACGGTGATTGTTGCGCCACCTGTACAAACTGTGGTGGTGCAACAGCCGCCAGTGGTTGTTCATCGTCGGCATGTCAAAAGAGTTCGCCCCGTGGTTGTCTCACCTGTGGTGGTACCTGGTGCGGTGTACTACGTTGATGGGCGTCGCTACTATCGTCGCCATCCGCACCAACGTCGCCATGGCCATGCGTATGGTCATCGCCGAGATTGGCAGCGTTGATTAGCGCTACATCGCTCTGAACAGGTGACTGTAAAGCCTGCTCACAGCTATTTTGTTAGCGCAGTCGCGCAGGCTTAGGCTTAGTTTGCCTGCCTCGTCACGGCTCACCGTATCTATCGCGGTGGCGCGTACCACCGTGCCACGGTGGATCTGCCAAAAAACCTGCATATCAAGCTGGGGTAGTAATTCTTTGAGCGATGTGCGGATCAAGTACTCGCGGTCTGCCATGACGCGGATGTATTTGTCCGCCGCTTCAAAGTAAAGCACTTCCTCAATCGGCACCATACGGATCGAGCTGCTTTGCCCATTTCCTACACTGGCTTGAATGACGCGTAGCGGGGCTGTGGAGGTCGGAGCTGAATGGCCTGCATCTAACAAATGTCTCAACTGGTTCAAGGTATAGTCAAAATTTGCTACATTATTCATAGCGGATAAAGCTTTATTCATGACGGCTAGCTTCAGTTTTTCTAATGTTTTTTGCAGTCTAGCCGTCTGCAACGGCTTGAGTAGGTAATCTACCGCCTGCGCTTCAAAAGCTTGCACTGCGTATTGGTCGTAAGCGGTCACAAAAACCAGCGCAGGAAAGGCAGAGCTTGGCCAGTTATCTTCCCACGCATCGGCCAGTTCGGCGGCGGCTTCTAACCCGTTCAAGCCAGGCATGCGGATGTCAAAAAACAACACATCAGGTTTCAATGCCAAGGCTTGTCGCACAGCAGAAGCGCCGTCACCCACGCTGGCAACAACGTCCAACTCTGGCCAAGCTTTCGCCAGCTCAGCTTGTAATGCCTGCGCCAAGAGCGGCTCGTCTTCTGCAATCAGTGCAGTGTGGCGGCGTGTTGATGGTTGTTGAGCGCTCATTGAAATACTGTTTAAAGAGTGGTTTTAGAAGGAAATATAACTCTAGCCGACGTAATATATGCTTCATTAGCTATAAAACTAATAGTACCAAGTGGCCCGTAAGTATTTGCCAAACGCTCCGCCACTTGCGTCAATCCAAAGCCTTGGTTCGTTGAACCTACAGATGTCGAAACGTCAACTACGCCGCCGACACCCGTATCGCTCACTTCAAGAATCACTTGCTCATCCGCCAAACGCGCGCTGACATGGATGCTACCCCCTTCAACTTTTGGCTCCAAACCGTGCTTGATGGCGTTCTCCACCAAGGGCTGCAAAATCAGCGGCGGTAGGGGGTGATTTGCCAATCCTGGCGGTAAATCTAAAGTGTACGTCAGGCGTGGCGCCATGCGGATGGTCATCAATTCGAGGTAATCCCGCAGGCGATCAAACTCAAGCTGCAGCGGGTGCATCGTCACCCGCGAGCCACCCAGCGTAGCCCGCAAGTACGCCACCATATGGTCCAGCATGGTGGTGGCGCGGTCGGGGTCGGTCGTGATCAAAACGCGCAAGTTGGCCAAGGTGTTAAACAGCATGTGCGGTTCCAGCTGGGATTCAAGCAGTTTGAGTTGCGACTCTGCCGCCAGACGTTGCGCCATGGCAACTTGCTCTTTTTGGTAGAAGTAGCCACTAAACCCCAGGCTAGTCGCAATGGTTGTTAGCGCAAATCCACTGAAACGACCCACATCATGGCTCAGTAACTCCCATGTGGACCAACCTGAGTACCAATCGCCAATTAAAGTGCCCAGTATGTAGCCTGCGCTGATGCCGATGGTCAAAATGATAACTCGGGGCCATCCAGTTGGCCAGCGTTTGCCAGTTTTGTAAATATAGAGCTGCATGCTCATATCTATAAAAAACCAGATCAAGGTGCTGATGGAGAAGGCATAGATGCTTTGATGAATCAGGTTATCCAGTCCCAATCCTGCTTTGCCCCACAGTGCCAAAGAAATCACAACGGCAAATCCCCACACGATCAACAGGCGGTTGAGCATGGAGCGTCTTTTGGTGGGGGGGATTTGAAAGGTCATGTTGAAATATTAAGCTACAACTGCGTAGATTTTGTCTGAAAAACGATCTACTCACCAAGCATCTCTTTGCGCCACCAGTTTTTGGCGCTCCCGCTCCACCATGCTTTCACGCAGGTTGCTGCCAGCACCCGCAAACCAGACCGACACGCCGTGCAATACCAGTCCCAAACCCCAGCCGAATAGCGGGAAGATGGCCCAGTTGCGGTCTTGCCAGATCGACATGCTGATTAAAAACGCATTGACGAACAGATAAACCGCGAGGTGTTTGTACCAGCCGAGCTGGGATTTGACGCGTTTACGGGCCAAGATGTCGATGTCTG